>NZ_CACZDK010000004.1 GCF_902779965.1 Fibrobacter succinogenes
TTCACCTTTTCGGCGAGGAACTTTTCCAAGGACTTCGGGTTGAGGAGCGCCTTGGTCATCGGCCAGTAGTAAGTCTTGTTGGCAGAGCCACCGCCCTTGGCCACAAAGAGGAACTTCATCTCGGCGCCTTCTTCGGCGTGGATGTCGATCTGGGCAGGCAGGTTACAACCGGTATTTTTCTCTTCGTACATCGTGAGCGGTGCAATCTGGCTGTAGCGCAGGTTCTTAGTAGTATAAGCGTTGTAGATACCTTCCGAAATCGCTTCGGCATCGTCAATGCCCGTCCACACCTGCTGGCCCTTATGGGCAACGCAGATTGCCGTACCAGTATCTTGACAGAACGGGAGAATGCCCTTGGCGGCAACGCAGGCGTTCTTGAGCATGGTGAGGGCCACAAACTTGTCGTTGTCCGAAGCTTCCGGATCCTGGAGAATCTTCGCGACCTTGGCCGTGTGGGCCGGGCGCAGGCAGAATTCAACTTCTTCGAAAGCGGCCTGAGCGATCTTCGTGAGCGCCTCGGGGGCGACCTTCAGAATCTTCTTGCCTTCGAATTCGGCGACGGAAACGCCTTCCTTGCCGAGACTTACGTATTCGGTTGTATCTTCACCGTGCTGGACGGTAGCTTCGTATGAATGCCATAGTAGATAATAGGGGTTAAGGATTAGGGGTTAGGAATTAGGCAACAGGAGTTTGGCTTTAGGTTCATACACACGCGGCTATGCCGCCTAACTCACCTAAGACCTACACCTACTACTTAAGACCTTTTTTCGTTACTTCGGCTATAAAGATAAATCATTCAATTGGCATCTGTAAGGCCGAAGATTCGTTCTTTCGTCTAATCTTGCCGTTAAGGCGCTTTCGGCGCAATTTCCAAAGGCGCAATTGGCGGTAGGAAGTTGGAAGTGGTTAGTAAACAGTGGTTAGTGATTAGTGAGAGTCTTCCTCAACCTTGCCATCCCGGAACCGTCCTTCTCGACCAAAGCGTGGGGATCCAGAGCCACTAGTAAAATTTGCGATTTGTCCCCCGAATCCGACCATCCATCCCCCATTTTCACATTTTTTTTGATCTTTTTTACTTTTTTTATGACCAAAATCACATAAGAAGTATTATTTTTGATAACGAACAAAAAACTTTATTTTCTAAGAGGATTGAATAATGAAAAAAATTCTGCTAGCCACGATGATTTCGGCAGCTATGGTTTTTGCAGCTCCGGCAGCAAAGACAGTTAGTAAAGCAGCAACCGCCAAGAAGGCCGTCGCCGCCAAGGTAGAAAAAGCAGCCGAAGCTCCGGCAGCCGCAGAGGCCAAGGCTGCTGAAGCCACAGCCGCTGCACAGACTCAGGCTGCAGAAGCAACAACTGCAGCTCAAGCTCAAGCCGCCGTAGCCACCCAGGCCGCAGAAAACACGGCAGCTGCTGCTCAAGCTCAGGCAACCGCTACTGTTGACGCCGCACAAGCTCAAGCTACAGACGCCGCAACTGCAGCTCAGACTCAGGCAACAGCAGCAGTTCAGACTGTCGAAAACGCAGCTGCAACCGCAGACGCCGCTCAAGCTCAGGCAACTGACGCAGCACAGGCAGCAACCGCTCAAGTTCAGGCTGTAGCAGATTCCGCACAGGCCGCAGCTCCGGCCGCAGCAGAAGAAGCAACCGAAGTTCTCGAAGCTAAGGCAGAAACCGCTCCGGTAGACACCGCCGCTCTCGCCAAGGCCGAAGAAGAAAAGAAAGCCGCCGAAGCAGAAGCAAAGGCCAAGGCTGAAGAAGAACAGAAGAAAGTCGAAAGCGAAACCTCCGGTACCGCAAAGTCCGCCGTCATGGACAATCCGTGGGAATTCATCGCCGTTTCCGCAGCATTCATCGCTTCTGTTCTCGTGATTATCTTCACCGGGGACTAATGCGCATCTAACCGCATGAACGCTGATTTAGAGACCGCCTCATGGCGGTCTTTTTTGTACGCATTTAAAATCCCGCTTATATTACACGCTATGGAACGGGATGAAAATTTTGCAAAATAAGGGAACAGATGGAGAACAAAAAAATTTAAATTTCCTTAGCTATCCTCTTGTAAATAGTTTATTTTCATTTTTCAAGAGGATTGTTTGGGGGCAAAATTCATTTTGCCCATTTTTGTTTTACGCTAAAGGAGACAAAATGAGTATAAAAAAATATCTGCTGGCTTTGTGCGCTACAGTAGGCATAACCGTAGCACAGCAGAATTATCCCACACCATATGATTTGATCAGGCCTGTTTGGCCGTTAACCTGGGACAGCACTATATTCAAGACTAATTTTGCTCCAGGTCCAAAGCGAGTCTCGTTACCAAGCAAAAACACACCGGAATACTACGCCCCAAACGAAATCATTACTCCGGATACATTAAACCAGGCGTACATCGACGCCATGGTAATCCAGATATCCCCCATTCGCGTCAACCAGGCCGGTTACCGCCCACAAGACGCGAAAAAACCGGTGCTATACGTTGGTTCAGCGACAAACTTCGATGTTGTCAATGCAAAAGGCGAAGTCGTTGGCAAAGGAAGCTTCACAGAAACGCTCAAGAACTCCGTTTCGTCATCCTTAACAATCAAGGCATCGAACAACTCCCAAATAGAATATGGTGGCGATAACCGCTACACGGCAACAAAGGCGGGCCCTACAGGAGCACTAAAAAGAGGTTTTCTCCCCGACGGTCTTCCCGAAAACGAAAGACTGCGCATCAAGGTCGGAAACGATTACTCCTCCACATTTATCATCAGCGACAGAGTCTACTCCATGCTTCGCGATGCCGTCATCAAGTTCTACGGGATTAACCGTAGCGGTAATTCGGAATCCTGGTTCCATCCGCCTAGCCATCTGAAAGACGGTTCCCTCGCCAATGTCGATATGACCGGCGGCTGGTACGACTGCGGAGACCATCTTAAAGAAAGCCAAACAATCTCCTATAGCCTAGCACAGCTCGCCATGACGGCCGCCGCCTACGAAGACCGCGACCAGGACAACTACGCATTCAACCAAGGCGAAGCCCAAAATACAGACAACATCCCTGACATGCTCCGAGAAGCGAAATTCGGAGCCGAATACGTCATCAAGGCTTACGATGCAGCCAAGGGCGTTGTTTCGGCAATGCCAGTATCCATTGGCGAAATCGGCAAAGACCACGGATGGTGGGGTTCTCCAGAATACCAGGACAACACACTCCATGATAGAGGTGGTCCGACAGCTCGAATCTTGAGAAGCGATGACAACCCCGGAAGCGATGCAGAACTTGGAAGTACGGCCTCCGGAAACTTTGCCGCAGGCTTGGCCATCGTCTCCAAAATCTGGAATAAATACGATTCCACCTTTGCCAAAAAAAGCTTGACTGTGGCAAAAGCTCTTTATGAGTACGGCAAGTCCAAGAAAAAGCTCACAAATTCACCGGCTTATAGCGGTGGATCCACATACCATGACGAAATGGGCTTTGCGGCTGTATGCCTTTTCTATGCAACCGCAGATAAAACTTATTTGAACGACGCCGTCGAAGAAAAGTCCCTGGCAGGCGGCCAAACCAAGAAAGATTTCGCCAACAGCGACAAAAAAGGCGCAGGCATGTTCAATGGCGGATGGTTCGCGCACAAAGAAGCTTCTTTCTTGAAATCTAATGCCGCATCGGACTGGGCAAGCGTGTTCACGAGCGGTCTTTACGCCTTCTACAAATTGATTTTGGAAACACAAGAAAAAGCTAACGCTTATGGCCTTTCGGACGAGCAAAGAATGATTTACATCGAGGACGTAGCCTTTACCATGGCGGCAAACCTCGCAGGTGTCATGACAGGCGGCTCTGAGAAAATCAATCTCCCCGCCGGTCAAGCCGGCTGGGTCGGCACCTCGATTTCATACGATCCGGTATGGGGATTGACTAGCTCCGTAAAGTCCGACTGGTGGACCAAATACGAAGCCGCCAACATTTTTGAACTTTTGGCGTATTACGACGTAACGAAGGACCTTGAAAACGTCACGATGCCACAAACAGGAACCGTTCAAAATTGGAAATCGGATGAAATTCTCGAGCTTGCCGTTTCGCACATGAACTACTACCTCGGCATGAACCCGTGGGATGTATCCTTGATTTATGGAGTCGGCGACAAGAACCACGCCCACCCGCACCATCGCGGTTCTAACCCCGAAGGTAAAAACGTCGCTGGTGTCATCAGCACATACAAATACCGTCCGCCCGTTGGAGGTTTAGGCCCTGCTCATGCACCAACCGGAGACGATGACCTTACAGTCCATTTTAACGATTACAAGCTCACAGAAAACACATGCATCGACGCCGTATCCAACTTTTTGCCGGCAGCAGTCCTTCTCGCCAAGTCTGAAGACTTGAACAGAGCACCCGCAATATCCGTTGAAATCCGCCATGTCGATATGGATTCTGCAATAGTCTTTGTAAAACTGGACTTGGGCAGCTACGCCTATATCACTTACGACACAACGGAAACTTTAAAGAATCCGATAACAGCAAGTTCCGAAACAGCGACCAACCAGCACCAAATTATACTGCGCGATCTCAAGCCAGGAACAACTTACTACTTCTACGCCACAGCTAAGAACCCACGAAGCGGAAACACATCGAAAAAATGGCTAGTCGACAGCACCTCGACTCCGTTCACATTTACAACGCTTAGTACGGTTGAAAATGCAAACATTCAAAACGTTACCGTTTGTAATGTTACCGCAGACACCGCCGAAATCATGTGGTACACGCCAAACGGCGCATATGACTCGAAAGTTTACTGGGATACAGTTCCTCATTCAAACTTAAATGAATACGCATTCAACACAGGTAATGGCAACGCCGATATTTCCGGCATTCCGACGCAATTCCACTACGTGAAAATCGGCGGACTCAAGGAAAGGACCACCTACTACTACGCTGTAGAAAGCAATGGCGTTTTTACAAACGTCAACGATAAGAACGAGCCGTTAAAGTTTAAGACTCCTGTAACGCAATACAAGTTTGAAGTCCGAATGTCCCAATATGTATGGGACCCGATGCCGGCCCTCGAAATCAATATTATCAACAACGAAGAACGTCCGTTCGACAGCTTGACATTGCGCCTCTACATGCGCGCCACCGACGACATCTATTACGACGTCGGCATTAGACGCGATATCTGCCAGGCATACAACGAAGCCGCCTACAACGACACGTGCTCCGCAGCAACACAAAAAGAACTGGATGGACTGTTCCGCAAGACATTCCCTCAAAAAATTGAAGACACCTACGACCCGACCGATGGCACATGGCAATGGTACTTCCCCATCCCGCTTGGTTCAACCATCATCAAATCTACGAGTAGGCTCAGAATTGACGTCATGTTCGACAGAAGAAGCGAATGGGAACCACACCTAGATTTGATGAACGACACGCCCAAAAAGAAATTCTACTGCAACGACGGAAGCTCGTGGACATCCCAAGCAAAAGACAAGTTGCCTCAAAATCCTGGTGACTGGAGCTGGATGCCGCACTCGAAGGAAAACGGCGATTACGCTGATTTCGAAGGAATCCCCTGCCTTCCCAAGAACTTTGGCGATGATGACCTAGCCCCCATCAACCCTTACGTGTCCATTTACCGCAAAGATGAATTCGTATGGGGGTACAGCCCATCCAAAAAGGAAATGGAGACGAAGAAAGCTAAATACGAATTGACCGTATCCTTGGATCCTCCTTTCAATGTTTCGAATGGAAGCCATATCGATATAGACCAAAATAACAGCACCGTTCATGTCACAGGTAAGGCCCTTGTAACAGAAAACGGATACATCACCAAAATTTGGGCAAATGGAGCCAAAGTCAGCGGCTCGATGCTATCCCAAGGTCTCGACAGATGGCTTTTGGATTCGTCCAATACGAAAACTATCGCAAAATTCAACTTTGAGACAGGCTTATGGGATTTAGATATACCTGTCAAGATGAACATTGGATCCAAGAAAGTGGATATCACTGTATTCGCAGGCCCAGATCCAACTTGCGACGCTTGCACAGAAAATGGCGGTTGCGCTTTTGAGAACAGAAACTATTACATCAACTTCTCCAAAGGAGACGCCACTGCGTCCCAGCTTGTCATCAAGGATGCACAAGGAAACTCAATCGTAAGCCCCGCGAACCCAGAAGGCACAATATTCTACATCGACTTGTTGGACAAAGACAAGATCAAGAGCAAGGCAAGCTCTGTTGATATCTTGGTTATCAACAACAAGAAAAATGATCGACTCAAAGTAACCTTGACCGCAGACCCGAATAACCCCGGTCACTTTGTCGGCGGGCCGATTACCGCAGTGAACCACAGCAAGGAATCCAGGAACCAGACTTCTGAAATTTCGTTCTTTGCAGGCGATACAATCCAAGTCGTCTACACCGACCCTGACGACGAAGACGATATCTCGAAGCAAACGTTCTTTGCAGAAACCAAGATTCCGTCGCCGCAGATAGCACTCGCCGAAGACACTAACTGCGACAACAAGGCCGATCAGCTAAAGATTACATTCACAAATAAATTCACTGAAGAATATACGCTAGAAAGTATCAGCTACTTTATCGAAGGCATGACCGATTCCGTCAAAGTTCCGCTTGTTGCCTCCCAATATGCAAACCAAAACGAAATCATCATCCCGATTGACACAAGCCTTGTTCCAAAAAATCCAAATCCATCCGGAAAGATTACAGTCCGCATTACCGATCACGGTACAACAAATGCTGAAACCGCAAAAATTACGGACGGTATTTTCCCGACTCTCGAAAGCGTTTCGATTCTCGAAAAAGCTGACGACGACAACAGCGGTCTCGACACGATCATGATAGCATTCTCAGAGCCGGTGATATTCTCATCCGAAAGTGAATGGCCGCTTACCATCGCTGGAGCCACAGGAGTTCCGACCGTCATCGGAAAAGGAACGACCACCAATAACGGCAAGAGCTGGACCTTTATCATCAGCGGCAATACAGGCAATTCGCTTGTTCCGGTTGGCGCTATGGCAAGTGTAAGAACAACTGGCGGATTCACAATTACCGACCAGAACTTTAACCCGATAAACAACAGTTGTAAGCCCTCTGTTCCAATAACGCTTATCTCTCGCCCTGTTCCAATCTACCATGCAGACATGATCGATTTGCAAGGCGACGGTATCCCCGATGTAGTCTTTATGATGTTCGAGAAAAAGCTCAAACCCAAAGATGTTTTCGACAGCATTGTTGTAAACTGGGGCAACCCGGGCATCACCCGCAGCTTCATTACCACAGCCGATACAACCGGCGGCACAATCGTCCCGAAGGAATCTTACTGGACCATCCGCGACTCTGTTTCGGCTCCTTTCAAAGTCATGATTGACTCCATCCATTCAAAGGATTCCGTCAACACGTATAGCATTGTCGAAATCAACATTCCAACGACACACGCCTATCCGTACGGTTCCACAAGCGGTGAAAACGACGGTAACGGAACGGTATCCCCGATGAAGGGTGTCGCAAACGGATTCTTCGAAACAACCTACACGCTGTACGACAAGTGCGCGCCTGTCATTGCATCCGCACGCATGATCAAGGAAAACGTGCTCACCGTCAATATGTCCGAAAACCTCAACATGATTGAAACGGGCAAGTACATCCAGCGCGAACGTGATGAATACATTCCGCTCGAAAGGCCGCAGGGTACAGGCAAGTCGCAGCTCTTTACCTATAACGAAAAGGACAACGTCTTCCATGCCGGCGACCGCGTACGCCTCGTTCCAGAGGTTCTCGGAGGAGCCTACATCGACAAGAACAACAACGCCCCGACAACAGCAAACCCCTATGTGCGTATCACGGGTGACGACAACATCCGCTTTACGGTAACGCTCACAAAGCCTGTTGCCACACCGAAGGCCGGTGCATACATGGGCCGTCCGGAAAGCACCATGAACGACGCATTCGTTACATCGGCAATCATCAACGGTAAGCGCAACTTTATCAGCTCAAACGGAACGCTCCTCGGTCAAGTGGATACAGCCACATACGTTAGCTCCGGCCCGAATTTCGAGATCGAGGTCATGATGCCATCTGCAGGCTTCCTCACCCACGATGCCATACCGATGTATGATTTCCACCTGAAGATTGTCACCGACCTCTACGACAACCTTGGGCAATACGTGAACACCTACAAGCTGGATATCCCGAAAGAAAACTTCGCGACAATCAGAAACCTGACCGATAACGGCACCCTAAAACTCAACGTGGAATGGGCCGCGAAGGACAACGAAGCGCCGGTCGCCAAGAAGGGCAACAAGATTGGAACCGGAGCCTATATCGCAAAGTTTGACTTTACTGCAGAGCCCTTCTGCGCCACGACATTCGATTCAAAGAGCAACGACTACAAGGCTACATGCTCAGTAATCGGAGAAAAGGCCGGAAGAGTAACAGACAGCAAGACAAAGACTCTCGGGTTTAAGAGAAAGAAATAAGAACGATGAAGCCGCCAGGATTTAACCATTCTGGCGGCTTTTTATTTGTAAACTTACAGTTACAAAAATCCCTGTAAATACTAATAAATCATATCATTTTACTACAAATATCCTTAAAAAATCTCCGTATAATACACTAAAGAAAAAACGTTTAATTTCAGGGTAAAATTTGAGAACAAAAAAGCTTTTATCCCAAAACATTTTTACATAAATAATCTATTTTATCTTTTGATAGATTATAGTCAGAGGGCAAAACACGTTTTTGCCCGCTTTTTTGGTTATACAAAGGAGACAATGTGAGTATTAAGAAGTATCTGTTAGCACTATGTGCAGCAGCCTCTGTAATGGCTGAAGATCCTACTCCTTATGAATTGATTCGACCAGTGTTCCCATTGACATGGGATACGACAGTGTTCAAAGATTTTGACACCTCGGTCACAAGAAAAAAGAACATGCTGCCCAAGAATCTGACTCCGGCAGCATACGCTCCAAATGCTCTAATTCCAGACACTTTGAATCAAGCCTATCTGGACGCCATGAACGTCAAGATTTCCCCAATCCGCGTAAACCAGGCCGGATATTTGGAAGACGATCCTGAACGCCAGTTTTACTATATAGGCAATGCCCAAACTTTCGAAGTTACAGATATCAACGGAGTTCCTTTAGTTCCGCCAATAACAGGTTCACTGATTTCCTTAAACCAAAAAGTTTCCTCTACATGGTTAATCAACGCCGGAACCAATGCCGCCACCAATGACCAGAAGCGTTATTCTGTAAAGACAACGGGTCCAACGGGTGATTTGAAATACGGTCATATTCCTCACAGCGTACCTCTAGACACTCGTTTACGCATTAAAGTTGGCAATGATATTTCCAGCACTTTTATCGTAAGTGACAAACTCTATTCCATGGTGAAAGACGCCGCCCTCAAGTTCTACGGCATCAACCGTAGCGGTATTGCAGAATCCTGGTTCCGCAATGGCGCTTCAAGCCACGCCCTAGATGGAGCAGGTCCAGTTACTGAAGGCCCTCAAGATATTCGCGGACCTTACAACGCCGCCCTTGCAGGAACGCTTCAAGGTGGTTATTATGACTGTGGGGACCACCTGAAGGAATCCCACACCCAAATGTACGCATTCATGGTCATGGCATTGATGGCCGCGACTAATCCAAATGCAGACGAAGATAATTACGCATTCAACCAAAGCATTACAAGCGTTAAAGACGGCATTCCGGACATGATGCGCGAAGCAAAGCACGGCGCAGACTTTGTGCTCAGGTCATTCATTCGAGCTAAAGGCGTTGTCGATGACATGGCTCTCTCTGTAGGTAACTTCGGTTCAGACCACGGCTGGTGGGGCCCTCCCGAAAACCAAGATGGTCTCCCCATTGGCAATACCGCAGAAGCAACAGACCGTGGTGGCCCAGGAACCAGAACCGTCCGTCTTGGTGAAATTGGAGCCAATGTCGGTGGCGAAACAGTGGCAGGTCTTGCACTCGTTGGCAAATTGTATGCCCAATATCCAGAGTATAAGGATTTTGCAGATAGCTGCTTAATGGTTGCCGAAAAGATGTACGATTTTGCAAAAGCCCTTGTACAGGGAAAAACTACATATGATGGCGGCAAAAGAGTTGTACACCATACAAACGACACCACGGGCGCCCCGATGGCATTAGCAAAACAGTCCCCGGCCTACCATGGAAATAACGAATTTGTCGATGACATGGCATTAGCTTCTGTAGCTTTGCTTTATGCTACGGGTAAAAAGCTATACGCCGATGACGCACTCCGTACTAAGAATCTTTTCCGAGAACAAGAATATGCAACAGGTCCTGCATTCTTTGAAGGAGGCTGGTTTGTCACTCACAATAAGGGATTCTTTAAAGATGTAAAGAATACAGGTTGGGCAAACTCTTACTCTTATGCTCTTTATGCTTTATATAAACTGATTCTCGCAGACAAAGATACAGCTATAAACAAATTCGGCTTGACCGAAAATGAATGGTTAAGCGCCGTTGAACATTGTGTTGCCAATATGATTGCAAACTTGGGCGATTTGGGCAAATACGAAGGTCTTCCCGAGACATTTGTCTTCCCGACGGTTCCAAACATATGGAAACAAAGCCAGGTTACTTACGACAGAATCTGGTACACAATGATGACCGACCAAACCTGGATTTACAACCGATACCGCGCCGGCGACATCTTTGAAGTTTTGGCATATGCGGACGTAGCCAAAGATATCGAAAGCAAAAATATTTCTTTGCCGACCATGGGAACCCCCAACTGGAAAGCCGCCGAAGCAAAACAATTGGGCATCAACCAGTTGAACTACTTGCTAGGCGTGAACCCCTGGGATATTTCGTTTATCATGGGCATTGGCGATAAGAACGATGCACACCCGCATCATCGTGGCGCAAACCCCGAAGGCACTAACGTTCCAGGCGGAAAAACTAAGTACTATTACAGACCACCCGTTGGAGGTCTTTATGGCGCAGTACCACCACTTGGTGGCGATGACGGCGATGGAACCATGGGTAAAAAAGGCGTTCTCAGTTGGGAATACTACCAAATGTCCGAAATCTGTATTGATGCAGCGGCAACGCTTGTAAGTACAGTAACTTTGGCCTCCAAGCAAATCGATAAGACTCTAGCCCCCGACATGAACGTTGAAATTCGCCATGTCAGCATGGACTCCGCTCTCATAACTGTTAATCTTACTCAGCGCGGTACAGTCACTATCAATTATGGCACAACTGAAGGCCAGTACAATCTTACAGCCTCCAGCGAAGGATCAGCTGTTAAGCATGACATTGTCCTCCATGACTTGAATCCCGGTACAGCCTACTACTTCTACGTCACAGGAGCAAACGCCTACAACCCAGCAAATACAAAGACCAAGTATCTCGTCGATAGCACTCAGACACCATTCACGTTCACGACTCTCAGCACTGTCGAAAACGCAAACATCGTAAACGTCACCGTCTGCAATGTTGATGCGGATAGCGCCGAAATCATGTGGTACACCCCGAACGGCGAATATGAATCCAAGATTTATTGGGACACCAAGCCGCACTCCAATGCCAATGAATTTGCATTCAATTCCGGTGCCGGAAACGCAGACGTTTCAGGCATTCCTACGCAATTCCACTATGTAAAGATTGGCGGGCTCAAGGAAAAGACAACCTATTATTTCATGGTCGAAAGCAACGGCGCCCAATCTACAGTTGATGACAAAGGCAACTTGCTCAAGTTCACGACTCCGGTCACATGGTACGACTTCAGCGTAAAGACATACCAATATCCTTGGCAAGGGGATATGGCCATGGTCAACATCAATATTTTCAACAATGAATCACGTGCTTTTGACAGCTTGACGATTAGACTTTACATGCGTGGCACCGATGAAATTGAACACGACATCGGTATGGGCACAGACATTTGTAACGCCTACTCATCAGCCGGTTTCAGCGGGGATTGCTCAAAAGCAACGAAGGATGAATTGGAAAGAGGTCTCCGCGATGCACTTCCAATAAAGATTGAAGACACCTATGATGAAGCTACGGGAACATGGCAATGGTACTTCCCCTTGAACCTCGGTTCTACGGTCATTCAAAGTGCTAGCCGCCTCCGCTTTGACGTGAGATTCGACCATCGCAGTCCTTTCCCACCATACAAGGACTTGATGAACGAAGCTCCGAATAAAAAACTTTACTGCTATACGAACAACAAGTGGTATGCCCCGTCCGATGAATATGCAGGTGCAGCAACATTAGCAGCAAATCCAGGAGACTGGAGCTGGATGCCGCACTCTCGCGCCAATGGTGAAGAATATGATTATCCGGGCATGCCCTGCATAAGCAAGGACGATGGAGACATAGACTTCGACGCCGCTCCGGTGAACCCATACGTATCCGTTTACCGCAAGGACGAATTCATTTGGGGTTACAGTCCATCCAAGAAGGAAATGGAACACAAGAAAGCTCATTACAAGATTGACGTCTCTCTTGATCCTCCGTTCAACTTGTCCAATGGCTCCCACATCGATATCGACCAATCAAGCAGCATAGTCCATGTCAAGGGCAAGGCTCATGTGACCGAAGGTGGTTACATCACAAAGATTTGGGCAAACGGTGTCAAAGTCAGCGGTTTGACTGTTAGCAAAGGTCTTGACAAATGGCTATTGAACGAAGCCGGTAGCGAAATTATCGCCAAGTATGACATTCCAACAGACATGTGGGATTTAGATATACCGGTCAAGATGGGCATTGGATCCAAGAAAGTGGACATCACCATCTTCGCAGGTCCAAACCCCACATGCGAAACATGCTCTGAAAATGGAGGCTGCGCCTTCGAAAACAGAACTTTCTACATAAACTTCTCCAAGGGAGACGCAACAGCTTCTACGCTTGTCCTCAAGGATGCCACCGGAAATCCGGTCGTAAGCCCAGCAAATCCAGAAGGCACGATATTCTATATCGACGTGATGGACAAAGACAAGATAAAGAGCAAAGCAACCTCAGTTGAAGTCCAGATTCTCAATAACAAAAAGAACGACAAACTCAAGGTAACCTTGAACGCCGATCCGAATAACCCTGGTCACTTTATCGGCGGGCCGTTTACAGCAGTGAACCACAGCAAGGAAACTAGGAACAAAACTTCTGAAATTTCGTTCTTCGCAGGCGATACAATTCAGGTCGTCTACACCGACCCGGATGACGAAGAAGACATCTCTAAGTATTCGTTCTTTGCAGAATCCAAGGTCCCGTCTCCACAGACTGCTCTCGCCGAAGACAGCAACTGCGACAACAAGGCAGACCAGTTGAGAATCGTTTTCACGAACAAGCTTACTGATGACTACACGCTTGACAGTATCCGCTACTTCATCGAAGGCATGAAGGATACAGTCAAGGTTCCGCTTGTCGCCTCAAAATATGCAGACATGAACGAAGTCCTCATCCCTATCGATACAAGCCTTATCAAGACCAATGCAAACCCGACAGGAAAGATTACGACTTACATTACCGACAAGGGCACCGCCAACGCCGAATCCATTAAGATTACGGACGGCATCCTCCCCACGCTCGTAAGCGTATCTATCCTCGAAAAATCGGACAGCGATAATAGCGGTCTCGACACGGTCATGATAGCATTCTCCGAACCGGTCATCTTCTCGTCATTGAATGAATGGCCTCTCGTTATTGCAGGTACTGTAAATTCGCCAACGGTCATCGATGCCGCAACAACAAACAACGGCAAGACTTGGCAGTTGGTGATCAGCGGCAATACAGGCAATTCGCTCGTTCCGATTGGCGCCATGGCTAGCGCAAGAAACACCGGCGGATTTACAATTACCGACCAGAACTTCAACCAGATTAACCCACAGGGCTGTAACCCGAGTGTTCCAGTAACGCTCATTTCTCGCCCGGTTCCGGTTTACTATGCAGAAATGGTCGACAAGGAAGGTGATGGCGTTCCGGACTTGGTCCACATCATATTCGAAAGAAAACTCAAGACCAAGGACGTCTTCGACAGCATCGTGACAATCTGGGGCAACCCAGGCATCACACGCACATTCATTACTACAGCCGATACCACCGGCGGTGTAATCGTCCCGAAAGAATCTTACTGGACCATCCGCGACTCTGCTTCGGCTCCGATCCAAATCATGGTCGATTCCGTCACGGTAAAGGATTCCGTCACTACATATAGCATTGTCGATATCACGATTCCAGCAACGCATGCCTATCCATACGGCTCCACAAGCGGCGATAAGGACGGAAACGGAACTGTATCCCCGATGAAGGGTGCTGCAAACGGATTCTTCGAAACGAACTACACGTTGTACGACAAGTGCGCACCGGTTATTGCATCGGCACGTATGATCAAGGAAGGCGTGCTCACCATCAACTTGTCCGAACAGCTCAGCATGGTCGAAACGGGCAAGTACATCCAGCGTGAACGCGACGAATACATTCCGCACGAAAGGCCGCAAGGTTCTGGCAAGTCCCAGCTCTTTACCTATAACGAAAAGGACAACGTCTTCCATGCCGGCGACCGCGTACGCCTCGTTCCAGAGGTTCTCGGAGCAGCCTACATCGACAAGAACAACAATGTCCCGACAGTTGCAAACCCCTATGTGCGCATCACGGGTGACGACAACATCCGCTTTACGGTAACGCTCACAAAGCCTGTAGCAACGCCAAAGGCCGGTGCATACATGGGCCGTCCAGAAAATACAATGAACGACGCATTCGTTACATCGGCAATCATCAACGGCAAGCGCAACTTTATCAGCTCAAACGGAACTCTCCTCGGTCAAGTGGATACAGCCGCATACTTTAGCTCCGGCCCGAATTTTGAAATCGAGGTCATGATGCCTTCTGCAAGCTTCCTCACCCACGATGGCATACCGATGTATGATTTCCACCTGAAGGTTGTCGCTGACCTCTACGATAACCTTGGGCAATACGTGAACACCTACAAGCTTGACATTCCGAGAGAGAACTTCGCAGCGATTAGGAACCTGACCGATAACGGCACCCTCAAGCTAAACGTAGAATGGGCCGCGAAGGACAACGAAGCGCCGGTCGCCAAGAAGGGCAACAAGATCGGAACCGGAGCCTACATCGCAAAGTTTGACTTTACCGCAGAGCCCTTCTGCGCCGCAGCATTCGATACAAACAGCAATGACTACAAGGCCTCATGCTCTGTAATCGGAGAAAAGGCAGGGAAAGTAACAGACAACAAGACAAAGACTCTAGGCTTTAAGAGAAAGAAATAACGAACCATGGAGCCCCAGGATTTAACCGTCCTGGCGGCTCTTTATTTTTAGAACAAAAGATAAACGTATGAAAAAACTAATCAGTGCTATTTTCTTATTATCCTTATTCTGCATAGAGCATTCTCTGGCAGCAAATACTCATAGTCTACCGAATCTCGACAGGACCTGCAAAACTTGCACGCGTATACACAACGATTCGGTAAACGTCTTTAACAGGCGTCCCATCCGCTTGAACCAAAGCGGATTCAAGCCCGAACATTACAAGTATGCCTATGTTGCAGACCCTACAGAAAAGACGTTCAAAGTCATTGACGCCAACAGTGGAAAAGAAGTTCCCGGTGGAGGAAACCTCACCCTCATAGGAACTGTTACCAAGCCAGGTATAACAGTTAGAGTATCCTTCAACTCCCTCCAAGACTTAATGAGACTTGGGGACACAACTTCGACGGGAACCGAAACTCTCTACCGCGCCGATTTCACAACGCTTTCAACTGTAGGCGAATACTTCCTCGTTGTGGGCAAAGACACCTCGGCAACATTCCATATCAGCCCCTATATTTACAACTCCATTCTTGAAAAATCGTTGATGTTCTTTGGAATTCAACGTTGCGGCAATACGGATTCCCACTTCCACGGAGCCTGCCACTTGAAGGATGGTTCAAAAATAAATCATGACCTTACCGGTGGTTGGCATGACTGTGGTGACCATTTTAAAGTCGCCGAAACCGTCGGTTATGCAGCTTACGTGCTTTCAATGGTTTACCTCACCTACCCTGACAAGGCTGAAGACCGTTTCGGTCATTCATATGCAGACACAATTCGAGATGGCATTCCGGACATTCTCTATGAAGCTAAAATCGGTGCCGACTATATCATGAAGCTTTATGACGCCTCTGTTGCCGAAGGACTTATCGAAAAAGGCGACATGTTCCATACGGTGGGCATGAGCGATTGGGATCACAGTTTCTGGGACGTGCCCGAACACCAAGATATGCAACCTTATAAAAAAGGAGGTCCAGACCGACTTGTTCTCAAAGGTATCGGAACAAACGTTGCCGGCATTTACGCAGCCACATTGGCAAACGTTGCCGCCGGGTTTAAATGGATCAATCCTTCTTACTCTAAAAGACTATTAGATGCAGCAAAAACAATTTATGCAAAAATTGTGAAGCCGACATACTTAAAATACACAGAATCATATGAAGGTCGTGACAAATGCGCTAAAAGGGGCAAGGCAACTTTATACGAGTATAGCGATGGTAATATAACCTTTAACGGAAAAGGATACTACAGCGGTATGGGGCTTTGCGAAGACGATGCTGCAGCGGCAGCCGTGTCGCTTTGGTATGCTACCGGAGATACCACATATTCGTATGACTTGTATAAAAATCCGGACATGAACCAAAATGGGCATGCAAAATTTGACTTGGCATTTTTCCCTAAAGGGATTCTTGCTATGGACCAGGGCTTCAACAACTCTTGGGCAACGGACTACCAGAATCTATTCGCCTATGTTCTGTTCGCCATGCAAAGGCTTATCTTGAACGACCCCGAATACGAAACAAAATTCGGACTGTCGAAAATGGAAAGAGATTCACTATCGATGCGCGTGATGGCTGCGTTCCGCAAACAAGTCGAGACCAACTCCACGGGTGATTCCGTTGCAGTTCTTTATCCGGGTTCCGGCAATGCAGAACCTCGCGAAGGCACATCCAAGCTCAAAGTGCAACCTCCCTACAACTTGGTGTGGACCAGCTTTGACTGGGGCGTGATGCGCTACAACATGGGTTCTGCAGTGGCTGTATTCCTTTTGTATGAACTTACAAAAGACGAACGCTACTTGAAAGTCGCTTTGGACAACATGTATTACGTACTGGGCGCCAACCCCTGGGATATTTCACTTTTGCTCGGTGCAGGCGACAAGAACCCGCAACACCCGCATAACCGTTCCGCAAACCCCGATGGTTACAATGCAGGTGGCGGCATTCCTTACGATTACAAGTGCCCCATCGGCGCATTGATGGGTGGACGCGCTCCGAATTTACCATTGATTGAAGACTGGGAAAAATACACATCGACAGAAACCTGTATCGACTTCTCGGCTCAGTTCCTGTTCCCGGCACAAAGCCTTGCAGAACAACTCCCGCCCGATAACGACGGTCCTGTTTTCAGCGACATCGTTGGTATCCCCACATCGGATTCTACAGCAATTATCAGCTGGAAGACCGACGAACTCGCACTCGTAACCGTTTCCTATGATGTAACAACAAATGCCAATACCGCAAAATCCATACAGCTCACCGAAGCGGTCAAAGAAGGCTCAGTAACACTCACCGGCCTAATTCCTGGGCAAACGTACTACTTCTACCTTGAAGGCGTTGACCCTCATGGAAACATCACCACAGATGATAACCATGGTTATTGGTACAAATTCACCATGACATCGACAACAACTCAAATCAAGGGTGTTACCATTTGTCAGGTGGATAACCGCAGCGCTAAAATTTACTGGTGGAGCACAGATCGCCTAGACGGCATGGTTCATTTTGGTAAAGCAAAAGGTTCCTATACTGAAAAAGTAGTCGCAAATGGCGGTGTAGCCCTTTTCCACGAAGCCGTCCTTACTGGACTTGAAGCCGGCACCACATACTACTTTACCGTATCATCTGGAGCAACTGTTTCCGAAGAATATTCTTTCACGACCGAACAATATGCAACAACAGTCAACATGGATATCAACGTCAAGCCTCTCAACAAGGATGGATGTAGAAACTCTTCCGACTGGAAAAAATGCAATACGTTCCTCGTCATCGTCCGAAACAAAGACTCGGTGGAATACAACGATCTTGATTTAAGATTCTATTTCCCCGTAGCAGTCCAAGGATCAAGCAACAACAAGTCCATTTGGGATGGAACCGGATTTTCCGTTGGCTGGCCTGTCATAAATTTCGGCGAACCTGTTCCCTATAATGTAATATCAATGAAAGACTCCGTAGAAAAAGGCTATTATATGCCAGTCCACATCGAGGGAAAACTGGCAGTATCCGGTAGCTACTTCTTTGAATTAATTATAAACCCCACATACGGAAGCATCGACAGCAGTTGGTCATTTAGGCCCCATACTGCAAAAGATGATCCAGAATACTTCGAAGGTATCAATTTGAAGCGAGGACCGCTATATAAAGAAGAATCCAACTCCAACATGTATGTAGAAATCATTGATGGTGTAGGTGAAAAAGCGTTCAGAAAAACAGCATACGTCACAGCATACTACCACGGCACATACATTTACGGCTACGGTCCGGATTACACACCGGATAAAGGCCCCCAAGTTGACCGTAAAATTGAGACAACCTTCTCAAGCCCGTTCATAAGCCCAATTCACTCCGTCGAAAAAGTGGATCCGCAAACAACCTATTCGGCCACAAGCACGATTACTCCGAACGGATTCCTCGATGCCGTTGAAAAGAACAGCGATCCCTATTCATTTGAATATCTAAATCCCAAGCGTACGGACGCCATTTCCTTCGGCGTTACCGACACTCTACTCGCCTACGGCAACAACTATATAGAATGGGTCACCTGGCACAACAGAAATGCCAACCAGAAGACCGAAAACAAGTATGATTGCGCCTGCGCTGTTGTACGCACGAACGTCGAAATCGACAGTATCACAAAGCCACTCGAAAAACGTTATCTCGCATTCGACAAGGCAAAAATTACCGGCTACAAGAACAAGTTCGTCGAAGTTCAAATTGCACTCCTCGACAGTAATCTTAACATTCTCACAAGCGAAAAGAATCTGAACGTCGAACTTTTAACAGACGATCCGAACGTTCGCTTCTACACAGATCCGACAGCAACGATTCCAGTAACGACAGTCACGCTTTTCGATGGCGTAACAACCATTTACGTCAGTTCCGACGTAGCTTTGCAAACGACAATTTCAGCAACGCATGCAAACACGGCTGATTACGCCTATACGCCGGCTATAGCCGAGCTCACCATCGAAGATCTTCCGCCTTGGCCGATTATCGATGTAGCAAAGATTGTGGACCTGAACTGCGACCACATTCCTGACGCTATGGATATCACGCTTTCATCGGAATATATCGAAAATCAATCGTTCTCATCAATTTCGTTCATCTACGGAAACGAAACAATTGTTTCAAATAAAGTCAAGTCGCTGAACGGAAAATCACTCATTGTAGAAATCACAGTTCCGCAAGAAGTCGTGACGGATGCCTCCGGAAAGATTACGCTCGAAAGCAATATCCAAGGCAACAAGAAGACCGTTGAAGATATCTATTCTGACGGCATTTCGCCGGCACTGCTTTCTGCAACAGTTCTCGAACGTCAGGATACATCGACAACAGACCACCTATACTTGCAATTCAGCGAACCGATTTCGGCTCCGGGTACACAATTCCCGCTCATCCTTTACAACACAGATGCAACAACGAAAGCCACCATCCCCACCGTTCTCTCAGCCAAGCTTTACAACGAAGCCAAGAACATTTGGGATTTCGAAATCGCCTTTGATGCAGGCCAAGGCTCTTTGGTAACCGCAGGCATGTGGGGCCAACTCGATCCGGCCGGAACAATCCGCGACTTGAACGGCAATGGAGTGGCAGGCCTCTGCACACCGGAAAAGGTTCAAATTCTCCTCAAGATTTTGCCGATTCCGATGACATACGCCGTCATTACAGACAAGTTCCAAAACGGTTATGCAAGCCACGTCGATGTGACATTCCAGAAACCGCTCGACGACAAGCACACACCGGAAAAATTGGAAATCATCTTTGGTATGGCAATGCCCGAAACACTCACGGTCGAAAAGAGCAAGTTCGTATTAAGCGGTGAAAATCTCTCCATCGATCTCGAAAAGCCGTTCCAGTTCGGTAACACCTGCGGTAATTACGATGGGCCACTCCCGGGCGGAAAGCTCCTTACAAATGCAGGCCTTGTAACGCAGTACCTCGGAACAGGTGCCGCTACCGAAACGAACAACGTCCTTGCCGAAGATAAGGTTGGGCCGGTCTTTGTTTCGGCTACAATCAACCAAGCTTCTACAATTGACATTTTAAACATTACCGCAAGTGAACCTCTAGTCACCGCAGACGAAAACCAGCAATTCTTCAGACACAAGCGCGGCGAAAAGCAATCCAATGTATTCCGCAACGGATTCTCGAACTGGAACTATCTACAGAAGAATGCCGGAATCTCGCTCATCTACTCAGGCGACCTCACTGGGTCCGTGATGGAAGGCGACTTTGTAAGAATGGGCTCCATGATGACAAGCACGTTCAAAGACGCAAACGGCAACTATCCTGAATTTGATGTTCCGTGGGTTCTTGTAAACGGTAAAGGTACTCCAACTATCAAATTCAACGTAAAGTTGCGCGAAACCGTCAACGATATAAATTCCTTCAACCGCTCAAATGTTGATGTCAGCGAAACAATGCGTTTCTATATCAAGAATCCGTCATCAAACAAGTTCGACCTCATTCAAGACGGCAAAATCACACTTACGGGAATTGACTCCGCAAGTATCGGTGGTGCCATCTTTGATGTGAAACTCACTGTACCGCGCGGAGCATCATTCGGCGAAGAATGTGCCTGGGATAATCTCCTGGTCAAATTCAACATTCCCATTTACTCGAACCTCGGTAGCTTTGTAAATCGCTTCCACAACTCCTTCAATGTAGACCCGAAACAATACCTTTCCATCAACAACGTGGTTGAATTTGCCATCGAATGGGCAAACAAGGGACCGTCGGGCATCCGCACCAAAGAAGATCGAGCCGTGGGCACAGGCGCATACATTTACAAGGCCGAAATCGAAGCAAAGTTCTCGCCGAACATGAACAACCCTGAAGTCAAAAACAATGCCAAAATTATCAGCAACTTCTCGACGAAATCCTCGTTCGAGCAGAGAAAGACTTTTGGTATAAAGAGAACAAAGTAAAAATCCAACCGAATGGGAAAATATGCAAGAGAGTCTATTTACAAACTCGCCCTACGTAATCGCGCTTTCCGTTATAGCGTTAATCGTTGTATGCTATTTTCCCATTATGCTTGGGCAAAAAACGTCAGTCAAGCAGCTCCCTCGCTCCATCCACCAATTGGTGATTATCAGTATATTCTGGCAGGCGAGCAACTTGATTGGCGATATTTTCTTTAGCGGTGAAAATTTTGTCGCAGGAACAAAGGCCTACACGGCAAGACAACTCATTTTTGGAGCAGCCGCACTGGGTTGGATCCAGTTAGGCAATGCTGTTCAGCACACCGCAGAAATCAGCCTGAAAATAAAAAGAAAGAACTGTTGGAAGCTCATGAACATTTTCGGAGCGGCCGCCGTTTTGATTTCGACTTATCTTTTTATCAACGAGCCTTCCTATATCCCCAATTTCAATTTCTTTAGCTACAGGCCATTTGCCGAAAGGCCCATATTCAACTTTTACTCGTTGTTGTTCTGCTTGTTTGTTCTTCCCAATATCATTGTCACGGCTTACATTTTTCTTCGCAATATTGTGCAATCCAGCGATACGACGCTCCCCCACCAGGTCAGTATTTACATGTTGGCCTCGTTCGTATTCTTTATAACGCTAGCGGCTCTCTTCGATTTTGTCATCCCCATTTCTACCAATTTCAATCAATACGATCAATTCCTCAAATGGTCGCAATTCATCTCGGTATTCCTAGCCATACTTTCGGGACAATACTTCACATCGGTTTCTTTTAAAAATAAAAGCGCCTCGTGGTTCTTAGACAAACTAAAAGACAGAATGGTAGACGGCCTCCTGTACTACAATTACAAAGGCGAAATTCAACTTGCAAATCCGGCGGCGCTGAGCATTTTGCACACCACGCAAGAAGCGCTCCACAACAAAAAAGTTTCTTCGATTTTCCCGCAAATCACGGACCCTTCGCGCGAATCGACTTACAACAAAATAAGAGTCAAGATTGACAACGAAGACCATATTTTTAACGTTTCCATTTTTGAAATTCGTCAATCATTGACCACCAACTACAACGTAGCCTTCTTTAGCGATGTTTCGAACACATTGCATTACCAGCAAATTATCAAGAACCGCGATGAGCAGTTCAAGGAATACCAGCTCGACCAAATCCGCTATCAAGAACGTTTAAACATCTGGAAAAAGAAGGTCGATGAAAGTAAATACTTCTTGGATACGTTAATCAGTACGCTCCCCTTCCGTTTTTGGTCCAAGAACGAGCAGGGCGTATTCATGACGCAAAACCAAAACGATATCAAGAACCGCGGTAACCTGTTGCAAACTTCAGAGCCGGACAACAAGATTTTACCGCAAGAACTTTTAGCGCGAAACGAAGGCGAACCGCAAAGTTTCATTTCATACGAACGAATTAAAAAATCTACAAGCGATTTTGAAGACGAAGAAGATTCAGTCGAGATCTTGAACCAAGACGATTACAATATGGCAGTCCGCAAAGGAGCTGCTAAAGATATTTCAATTTTTGAAAACATGTTCATCCCGATTATGGCACCCAGTAAGCCATACAAAATAATCGGCATCAAGATTGATATTACCAAGGAACAGCGTCTCGAAAAAGAACGCGACATGTTGCAAGAACAAAAACATATCCATTCGAGACTCGAAGAATTGGGAACCATCTGCGGTGGTTTTGCCCACGACTACAACAACATCCTGGGCTCCCAGATCGGTTTCTGCGACCTCGCACTAGAAGTGCTTGATAAAGATAACCAGGCATACTTGTTCATCCAGGAAGCAAGAAAGGCGGCAACTCGCGGCAAGGAATCTCTTGAAGAGCTTTTAAACACCATCCGCGGAAAGACATCCGAAAAGGACAAACTCACAGAGTTCGCGCCTTACATGATTATCGAAGACGTGGTGAAGAAGCTCTGGATAACACTCCCTCCAAACGTAAAGGTGAAAGCAGACAACATCGACAAGGACATTCGCATTGTTGGAAACGTCTCCGCACTCGACCGCATTATCAGCAACCTTGCAAACAACGCCATCTTCGCCATGAAGGAAAACGGCGGAACACTTACGATTGCTTTAAAACGCGAGGTGCTTACGGAGCCGCTCATTACGCCGTATGCACCGCAAATTGATGCAGGCACTTATGCGAAAATCACCGTCGAAGACACGGGCACAGGCATGGACACTGCGACCCTCGAACGCATCTTTTCACCGTTCTTTACGACCAAGGCGCCGGGCGAAGGCCTCGGCTTAGGGCTTTCTTCGGCCTTAAGACTGCTAAAAGAAGGCAATGCGGGCTATACAGTACAAACAACCTTGGGCGAAGGAACTATTTTTAATCTATATTGGTCTATAAGAAACGAGAAAATGGAGGCTTAATGTCTACAATACTCATCATTGACGATGATGCTCAGCTCAACCTCATGTTGAAGTCTGCCCTGGAATTAAAAGGTTACACTGTCGATACAGCTTGCAACGGTAAGAAAGCAAAGTCGCTTTATCAAAAGAATACGTACGATGTGATTATCACCGATATCATCATGCCGGAAGGTGATGGCTTTGAAGTAGTCCTTGACCTTCGCCGCATGGGCATGAGCGACCGTACGATCGCCATCAGCGGTGGTGGACGTACTTCTGCCGAAGACTACCTTGCAACGGCGCAGCATTTCGATGTAGCCGCAATTTTCAGCAAGCCGCTGGATCTCCAGCTGCTCCGCAACAAAGTTGACGAGATAATCAAAGCACATTCGTAATAGCATAAATGATGAATATCCTGATCGCTGATTTTGATCGGAAATTTGTCGAGGAGCTACAGCGGAACTGGTCCATCGCCGGAACGAACCTCTTGGTCTGCTCCGACGAAAAGACTCTGATGCCGCTTATAAAAAAGACGTCGATAGACCTTGCGTTTATCGAGGTCCCTTTTTTAATGCTCGACAATATGGATTTGATCAGCTACCTGAAGGAACGCCAGCCTGGTATTGAAATTTTTGTGCTGTGCGATGACCGCAATTGGCAAGGCGCCGCAAGCGCCATTACTCGCGGTGCTACTAGCTTTTTGAAGAAGCCCATCACATTGTCGCTTCTTGAAAACACAGCTAATAAAATCCAGGCTCAACAGCAAAATAAGTCCAACACGCAGCTCATGGAATCCCAAGTGTTGGACAGCCTTCTCGGCGACACGCCCGAGATGCGCAAAATTTTAAAGACTGTTTACAAGGTCGCACCGACCAACAGTACGTTGCTCATAACCGGCGAATCCGGTTCGGGCAAGGAGTTTTTAGCAAACGTTGTTCACCGCTACAGCAAGCGCGCTAACGAACCGTTTGTACCGGTCAACTGCGGAGCTATCCCCGAGAACCTCGTCGAAAGTGAACTCTTCGGTAGCAAGAAAGGTTCATACACAGGTTCTACCGCCGACAAGAAAGGCTTGTTCGAATCTGCAAACGGCGGTACACTTTTCCTCGATGAAGTCGGCGAACTGTCGCCAGCCACACAAGTTAAACTTTTGCGTTTCTTACAAAGTCACGAAATCAGGCGCGTGGGCGAAACAGAGGCTCGCTATTTGGACATTCGCATTATCGCTGCAACAAACCGCGATTTGCAACAGGCCATGCACGAAGGGCGTTTCCGCGAAGACCTTTACTACCGCCTGAACACATTCCATTTGCAGCTCCCGCCGCTGAGAGAAAGAAAGCCAGTCATTCCGAACTTGATACGTTATTTTATTCTAAAGAATAAGGAAGCGCAAGGGAAGGAAATCCATGACCTTGAACCGGCAGCGCTTTATGCTTTGACAAAATACCCCTACCCCGGCAACATTCGCGAGCTCGAAAACATCATGGAACACGCGATTGTGCTTTCGGAAGGTGGAATCATCAAGCTCGAAGATTTGCCTGAATATGTGCAGGTTGAAGCCCGCGAAAAGACGGTCGCCATCCCACACATCAAGGATGCTGGCAGCTACAAAGAAAGCGCTAGTGAACCTATTAGCGACATCGTTGAAGAAGTCGAGGATGACGAGAAATCTGCCGAAAATCCAATCGGAACCCCGATTCATTTTGAACCGATTTCGGGCAAGACGGATAACGCAGGGCTTTTGACGCATAACCCAACCAAGTACTTAACGCATAATCCAGAGCCAGACGATGAAGAAATTCTTTCGCTCGACGAAATGGAACGCAGACACATTCTGCATGCGCTGAGCATTTGCAAAGGGAACAAGACCGAAGTGTGCAAGAAGCTCGGGATTAGCCGTGCCACGCTTTGGAGAAAGCTCAAAGAACTGAAAATTGAAATGGATGGCGGAGAGGAGTGAGCGGCTACGCCGCAGTTGTCTAAATTCTAAGTTCTAAGCTCACACCTCAACGAGTGTTGCGACTAAGCAGGAATCTTTCGTTGAGCCGCTACCGACAAAGTCTACGTCTTGGGATTTTTTCCAAGACGTTTTTGCTTTGGGATGAACGGAGGAAACGGCCGCGAGAACGTCACGTGCAAATGCGTTCAAATTAAATTCACTGTAGTTGGAACTCACCATGAAGAATCCATTCGGATTCAGAAGTTCAGCACATTCTGCAACAAGCGGCATCAAGTGTTCGCGCACGTTAAAATTAAAACCCTTGAATCGCGCAAAGCTAGGCGGGTCAAGCACGATGCCGTCAAAACGGAGCCCCTTCTTTTTTGCCCAGTGCACATACTCAATCGCATTACCGCGAAAGAATTCTCCTGGACGCAAATCGAGCCCATTTAACGCATAATTTTCACGGCCCTTATCGAGAATCTTACCGCTGATATCGGCATTCGTAGCTACCGCAGCACCGCCCAAACGCGCATGCACCGAGAAACTGCAAGTATAACTAAAAAGGTTGAGGAATCGCGGACCATCGAATGCAGCGGGATTCGAGGATTGCGCAGTTTCGGGATGCGAAGAGCATGCGCCGGACATCGCGCGGAAGCGTTCTTCAACTTCCAATCGCACATGACGCATATCCAAGAAAAGACCCGGATTAATCGTATCCATCAAATCCACATGGAACTGAGCCTTCCCCTCGCGCACAACGCCAACAGCATCTTCACGCGAACCCACCACCACATCCATGGGAGCATTTTCAAGCGAACGCCCCGCACTAGAAAGGCGTTCCTTTGTCACAACGCAAACAGGATTGAAGAGTTCGCCAACAGCATTGACAATTTCAGTCTTGCTTGTCAAAAGTTCCGGCCCAAAGAACTGCATCTGGTAACGGTCGCCAAACTTATCAATCGTGAGTCCCGGGAAACCATCAGCAGAGCCATTCACAATGCGCAAAGCATCCGTGACAGAAAACAGAGAAGAGCGCTTTTCAAGCGCAATCGCTAACTTGTTTTTTAAATCAAAAGCCATTCGAGAAAATGAATCCTAGATTCTTCGACTTCGCTTGTTGTAGAAACGGCCCTGAGCTTGTCGAAGGGCCCAGGATGACACAGCAAAAATAGAAAATTCAGTGGATCCCGTCGGTTGTTTCACGCTCTCCAGGATGACAACACTTTCGTCTATTTATCCAAAGTCTTGATTTGGTCAACGAACTCGCCCACTTCCTTAAATTCACGGTAGATGGAAGCAAAGCGGACGTATGCTACTGCGTCGAGTTTCTTGAGTTCCTGCATCACGAGGTTGCCGATTTGATCATAACTGACTTCGGAATTTTCGGATGTCTGCAAAGCATTTTCGACACGCGTCACAAGCTGTTCAATATCGTCGATGGACACCGGTCTTTTTTTGCAAGAGTTCATTATACCGCGCAAAAGCTTTTCACGCTGGAACGGTTCGCGTTCACCACTGCGTTTAATAACGGTCAACTGCTGGACTTCAACGTATTCACGAGTCGTAAAACGTCGACCGCAAGCACAACATTCACGACGGCGGCGAATCGACGAACCACTCACGCGGCTATCGACAACCTTATCGTTATCATTCTTGCAAAAAGGGCAAATCATGCGTTGAATATAGGTTATTTTGAAGAAAAAGGTGATTAAAATCTTTATAAAATTACATTGTTTAGTAGAAAGTAGGCGGTAGGACAAATGCGTAGGTCGAGCGTCGCGGCCAAGAGTGTGCAAATTTATGCAAGCATAAGCCATTTATGGACTTATATTTGATAAATGCAGCCACGGACGCGAAGCGTCAACCTCTTGAGCGTAGCGAGAGTACAAGTTAGAAGTGATGCAAAAAAAACGGCACCGTCAGGCACCGTTTTCAAATTTTCGATTGCGCTCGCTAATTAAGCGTTAGCCTTCTTAAAGTCTTCGACGTTCTTTGCAAATTCAGCGAGGTATTCCTTGGCTGCTGCAGCAACAGCTTCCGGAACGTAGCCGAATTCCTTTTCGAGAACGCCAGCCGGAGCAGAAGCTCCGAAGCGTTCGAGACCGGAGACCTTGCCGAAGCCACCCACGACCTGGGCGAACAGGAGCGGAAGACCGCTGGACTTTGCAAACACCGGAGTCCACGGAGCAATGATGCTGTCGCGGTAGGCCTTGTCCTGCTTGAGGAAAAGAGCCGGGCTAATCATGGAGACCACGCGAACGGCCTTGCCTTCGGCGCGGAGGAGTTCGGCAGCCTGATGTTCGAGGAGAACGTCACTTCCGTTTGCAACCAAAGTAAGTTCCGGCTTCTTGCCTGCGGCAGTGTTGTCGCTGACGATGTAAGCGCCCTTGCGGCAAGCCTTGGCGGCTTCGTAGCGGTTGTCACCCGGGAGCGTATTCACGACCTGGCGAGTAAGGATGAGAGCCGTCGGGCTGTCGTTGTTTTCAAAAGCCATTTCCCATGCTGCGAGCGTTTCGTAAGCATCGGCCGGACGGAGAACGAGCATTTCAGCCTTGCCGCTAGCCTTCGTGAGGCTTTCGAGCAAGCGGATCTGCGTTTCGTGTTCGATCGGCTGGTGCGTCGGGCCGTCTTCGCCCACGCGGAAGCTGTCGTGCGTAAACACGTACTTGACCGGGAGGCCCATGAGAGCAGCCATGCGGATTGCCGGCTTCATAAAGTCACTGAACACGAAGAACGTTGCGCAAATCGGATAGAGACCGCCGTGGAGAGCGATACCGTTAGCAATGGCACCCATCGTGAGTTCTGCAACGCCGACCTGGACAAATGCGCCCTTGAAGTCGTTAGCGCGGAAGATGCCCGTCTTGTCGAGGAATGCCTGCGTGTTGTCGGAGTTCGAAAGGTCTGCAGAGCTGCAGATGATGTTGTGATAATTTTCGGCGAGGTAGCCAAGAACCGTACCGCTAGTGACGCGAGTGGCAACGCCTTCCTTGATGTTGAGCTTGGAGAGGTCGATCTTGAGACCCTTGCCCGAGAGCCATTCATTGAGGGTTGCGGACTTTTCGGCGTTAGCCTTGTCCCAAGCAGCCTTGGCCTTCTTCCATTCGGCAACTTCCTTGCGGAGTTCGTTAGCGCGGGCTTCAAAGCCAGCCTTCACGTCATCAAAGACCTGGAACGGATCGTCCGGATTGCCACCGAGATTCTTGACCGTTGCAGAAGTAGAAGCACCGGCAGCATTAAGCGGCTGACCGTGCGTAGAAACAGCGCCTTCGTAGCTCTTGCCGTCTTCGGCGATAGCGCCCTTAGCCATCGTAGTGTGACCGTAGACGAGCACCGGCTTTTCAGTTTCTGTCCAAGCGGCCTTGAAAGCCTTGCGGAGTTCTGCAATGTTGGAACCGTCGCATTCAATCACGCGGAAGCCCCAGGATTCGTACTGACCAACGAAGTCGTGGTCCATCACGTCTTCAGTCTTGCAGCTGAGCTGGACCTGGTTTGCGTCGTAGAAGAAAATGAGATTCGAAAGCTTGAGGTGACCAGCAATGCGGCCCACGCCGTATGCGATTTCTTCTTCGAGGCCACCGTCAGAAACGAGGCAGACCGTCTTGTGTTCGACGATGGAACCGAAGCGTTCGACCATGAAGCGTTCAGCGATAGCACCACCGAGAGCAATGCCGTGACCGATGCCGAGCGGGCCCGAAGAGTTTTCAATACCAAGGGAGACATCGACTTCAGGGTGGCCCGGAGTGCGGCTGCCAAGCTGGCGGAAATTCTTCACGTCTTCGAGGGTAAGGCGGTTCGTGAGGACGAGTTCGGAATAGAGGAGCGGGCTCATGTGGCCCGGGTCCATGAAGAAGCGGTCGCGAGCCATCCAGTTAGCGTTGTCCGGATCGTAGCGCAAGAATTCTGCAAACAAAAGCGTAATAGCATCGGCGGCGCCCATGGCTCCACCCGGATGTCCGGACTTGGCCTTCTGCACCATCGCGGCAGAAAGGATACGGACGTTGTCAGCTGCTTTTGTAACTAATGAATCTTGCACGGTCTAACCCCTTTAGAGTTTTGTTTTTACGCGGCAAATTTAGTTTTTTCTTGCAAAACTCTCAAGGTATATTGTCAAATGAAAAGCCCAAAGCAATAAAAAGTTATATTTTCATCACAAATTACTATTCAGTAAAATCGCCCCCAAACGGAGCGGTTTTGTGTATTTTCGAGAAGGATTCAAATGAACTACAAAGACGCTATCTTGAAACTGTTCAAGAACTTAGCACACCCCGCCGGTATTATCGGAACAATTGTCGCACTCATCATCCCCATCCTTATTTATCTTTTAGGTTCCCCCAAGGGAAGCCATAAAGATATTATTCGGCAACTCGATTTAAATCTTCCATTCGGTCTTTTTTGGCTACAACTCATCCTGGGCATCGTTCTTTTCTGCGTTTTAAACAAGGATTTTAGAGAATGGATCAAGGGAATCCTCCCCGAAAAATCCATCAGCATCATGGCGCTAGTGTTTGCCGTAGCCGTATCCATTTTCGCAGGCACACAGATTGAAGCACGCCACCGTGTGCAAAGTGACGAAAGCGTATTCATGTCCGTAGCACAGAACATGTACTACAATCACATATCAGGAACGTGCAACCAAGGCGATTTTGATCAAAACCAACTCAATTGCCACGCCAACTCCAACAGCTTCAAAACCAAGGGACTTTCGTTCCTTTACTATCTCGGCATGCCGCTGTTCGGGAACAATCTTCGCTGGATTTTTACAGCAGAATTCGTGATGCTACCGCTTTCGTTCTTGCTCATGTTCCTTGCGATTGTCGCATGGACCAGGCAACCGCTCCTCGCCTTCTTGGCATCGCTCCTCATGGCACTCCAACCGACAGTGCTGTTCCAGTTCCGCGCCATGTCCGTCGAGCCACTCTACATATTCCTCTCTGCACTTTCGCTCCTCGTTTTCAAGTGGGCTTATGATAGAAACACCATAAGGCATTGGACGCTCCTTGCCCTCATCCTCGCCTTCTTTGCGCAAACCCGCCAAGAAACAATCTTCTGCATTTTCGCATTCATCCTCTTTGCACTCCCGAAACTTCTCGACAAGAAAGACGCCAAGGCCCCCACATTCTTCGTCGTATTCTCGATTTTCTCCGTCCCTGTGCTCCTCACCATCAGCTATTTCCAAGGCTTTGGTTTCCAGGGCGGTGAATTCGAAGCCCATGGTCACTTCTTCGAAGACCTCGCCAAGAACTGGGACGTGATGACCATGAAGATTGGAGACAACGGAGAACTCCGCAATCCGTTCCTCAGCTACTTCAACTACCTCTTTGTAATCGGAGCCATCTACCTCGTCTTCCGCGCCATCAACGATGCCCGAAAGAGCGACTTCACCTACCTCAAGATTCTCAGTTTCTTACTCCTGTACCACGTTCAGACGTACGTCATTCTCGAGAACGTTTCCGGCGATTTCAGCATTGAAATCAACCAACGCTATAGCCTTGTGATGCTCCCGACGATGGCATTTGTGGCCGCACTCCCCATCACGCACATGATCCAGTATTTTGCAACTCCGATGAACAGCAAGGAACAAAATGCCAAAGGCGCCTTCGCTGGCATACTCATCGCAGCCATCATCTTTACCGGTTGGACATTCCATTACAAGCAAGACTTCAACAAAAACATCATGTACAACCGCAACCACTTGACCATCGAAGAATACGAGATTCTCGGGTGGCTCAAGGAACAGCCCAAGGCTGACCGATTCTTTATTTACGGACGTCCGTGGCATTTTATAGGTTACGGAATTTCTTCTATCCATTATGACGAAGCTCGAAAAATGAGCAACGCCAAAATGAAGAAACTCATCGATAAATATAAAGGCGAAGTCTATTACATCCGCGGACTGGACTGCTGGGACAGCCACACTTACCACAAGAAAGCAGTGGAACACCGTATCGCCACGACCTGCGACGTTTTCGAGCGCGAAATGGATATGACCGGAGTTAAGAACATCTTGATTACGAACAACTACTGGGTTCAAATCGCAAAGTTCAACGGTCGCAAGAATTACTCCCCAGAAAATATTATTTCGACCAGCGAAATTGAAATCATCCCGGATGATTCCACTAAGAGCAAAGCCGCTGCATTAAGAATAAACTACAAACTCAATGAAAAAGGAACTGCCGTAGCTAACTGGACCTTAACAATAACCTTGAATGACCAACCTCTTACCATAAAAAAATACCAATTTGGCGAATACAGCAAGGATATTAATATCGAAGGATTACAGCCTGGCTTTAACCAGATCCGCTTTATCGTACAAGATTTAGCGACAAAAAGCAAGCTTGCCGACATTTCAAAATTTCACTTTGAAAAAGCAAACGGAGTCGTCGCTCTTACGGAAATTCCTATAGTCTCACACCAACAAGAATGGGGCCAAATGCACAAAAACGAAAGCATTGAAGGCAACAAGTTAACCGTAAACGGACAACTTTACGCGAACGGAATTGGTACGCACGCCTCATCTACAACTGTTTTTGACATCGACAAAAAATATTCGAGATTCAGGCTTTCCGCAGGCCTTGATGACGAATCCCTTTGCAGCGAAGGCGTTGCTGTCGAAGTTCTCGGTGACGGAAAATCTCTCGTAAAAACCCCGTTCTTCAAGAATGGCGTATTGCACAAAGTCGAAGCCGACGTTGCCGGAGTCCAAAAGCTGACCATAAAATCCATGCCGCAAAAAAGCATCAACTGTAGCCATGTGGATATCATCAATCCGGTATTGATTCCGTAGCAGTTTCGCCGCAGTTGGCAGAACTTAGTCCGCTCCGCTCTTAGAGCTTAGAAAAACAGACAAAATCCTAAGTTCTAAGCTCCGAGTTACTAGTTACTAGAAGTAATTTATATAAAAATTCCCTAGTAACTAATAACTATTAACTAGTAACTATTTTTCAAATTGCTATAATTGCACTATGCTTTTATCCGTAATTATTCCTGTTTTTAATGAAGAAGAAATCGTTGCCGAAACCTACCGTGTCTTGGAGGAAGAGCTCAAGGATATCGAACACGAACTCATTTTTGTCAACGACGGTTCCAAGGACCGCACCCGCGAAATCGTGGAAGGTCTTCTCCCCGGAAATCCGAACAACAAGATTATCAATTTCAGCCGCAACTTCGGTCACCAGGCCGCATTCAGCGCGGGTCTCGACCATTGCATTGGCGATGCGGTAGTGATTATCGACGGCGACTTGCAAGACCCGCCTAGCCTTATTCACGAGATGCTCGAAAAGTGGCGTGAAGGCTATCAAGTTGTTTACGCACAGCGCAACAAGCGCAAAGGCGAAACCCTTTTCAAGCGCTTTACTGCATTCTGCTTCTACCGTATAATTGGCAAGCTCACAAGCATTGACATTCCGCCTGACACAGGTGACTTTAGACTCATGGACCGCTGCGTGGTCGACCAGCTCAAGAACCTCCCCGAACGCAGCCGCTTCTTGCGCGGCCTCGTGTGCTGGGTCGGCTTCAAGAAAATCGGCGTCAAGTACGACCGCGCCGAACGCACGGCAGGCACTTCGAAGTATCCGCTCAAAAAAATGCTCCGCCTTGCCTTCGACGGCATTACAGGGTTCAGCTCTGCGCCGCTCAAGATCAGTTTCTACATGGGATGGATCGCAACGATTGTCGGATTCGCCTTGCTCGTCTGGTCGATTCTCGAAAAGTTCCTCTCCCCAGCAACAACGGTTCCCGGTTGGGCATCGCTCATGACGGCAATTATATTCTTTGCCGGCGTGCAGCTTTTGACCATCGGCATTCTCGGCGAGTACATCGGCCGCATCTACGACGAAGTCAAGCAGCGCCCGCTGTACATCGAAGACAAAAAATAATTCGGAATTCGGACAACTGCTCGGCTCGGAAATGCCAATGCTTGCATTGGCATTTCCGAGCCGAGCAGTTGGTGCTTGAGCGAAGCGAAAGTACAATTAGGAATTGACGCATTTAGGATTGTCATTCCCGATTTATTCGGGAATCTCCTTGCTTAGAAATTTTTAAGTTAAAGGAGAAGCCTGCCTTCGCAGGCATGACGCGATAAAAGTGAATATGGAGTAATTACAGAATTTAACTATGAAAAACAAACTATTCGTAATGAGTGCCGCGAGTGGCGCAGGAAAGACCACCCTCAAGGATCTGGTCATCAAGGATTTTCCGGACATCAAGTATTCCATCTCCGCAACAACCCGCAAACCGCGCGAAGGCGAAGTTGATGGAGTCCACTATTTTTTCAAGACAAAAGAAGAATTCGAAAAGCTCATTAAAGAAAACGGCTTGATTGAATGGAACGAAGTCCACGGCAACTACTACGGAACGCCCAAGAGTTTCGTTGAAAAGACTCTCGCCGAAGGAAATCGCGTGCTGTTCGACCTCGACGTTTTCGGGAAAATCAACTTCGATAAGGTCTACCCCGATGCCACGGGAATCTTCATTTTGCCGCCTAGCGAAGAAGAACTCGAACGCCGCCTCCGCGGACGCGGCACCGATAGCGAAGAAGTCATCCAGCTCCGCCTTGCAAACGCCAAAAAGGAAATTGAATTTGCAAAGACCAAGGGCAAGTACGAATACACGATTATCAATGACGATCTGCAAAAAGCCGCAGACGAACTCCGCGCCATTTTAAGACAGAAGTAAATTGATTATTGGTCATTAGTCATTGGTTGTAATTTGACTTTGAATTCGCACCCGATGAAAATTCCCGCCCCATCGTTTACTGAGAGGCGGGAATTTTTGTGTGAGGTGTTATGTGTGAATTCTTACGACAATGGAATTTTCAAAGAAGCTCGGGTCTGCCCCCAAGCGCCACAGCTTAGAGCCATATGCAAACAAGTTCGGACGCGCCTTGCGTAAAATTGCGGCACCCGTTGCACGCAGATACCCCGCTTTGCTCTTGGACTGCATTCCCTTGAGCTTAGCCCCCAAGTCATCAATGCTTACGCTAATTGCATTGTGATCATGCGGGTTGTACGGTTCCGCCTGCACCTTGGTAGAGAGCGATTCAAAAACCTCCAGACTTTTGGCACCAAGCGCAGTATCATCAAAAAAGCGGAAAGCCGTCGCCGCCTTTACAACGGATTCAAACTTCTCGATGCCATCAATCCACGGATAGTTCGTTGCCCCCACAAGCCCGACCGTAAAGTCAAACGATTCCGCTTCGCGGAAATAGCGGATAAACATTTCCTCCGGAGATTCCTTTTCGGGATTTGGCTTGAGAACATCTTTAGCAGCCGTCAAGAGAATCGCGGACACATCCGTTTCTCCAGTTGCAATCGGAGCATTCGCCTTGTAAACTTGTTCAAACCCACTGTCGCCGCGGAACCCGCCATAGACATACGCAAACAGAGCTTCCGCTGCTACAGGCTTTATGAGGTGTAGCACAAGCGGCAAGAAGTTCGCAAACACCGTCGAACGACGGCGCATAAGTTCTGCGACAAGCAAGCCATCTCGTTCCTGAACCGCAAGCAACAACGCCCCCACATGCAACAAGAACGAATACTGCCCAACATCTAAATTCTTGATGTCGCTCGGCAAATAGACTCTGATTGTCGCTTGCAATTCCTTTGGCAAGTACATGTACCAAGAAGGCGTAAAGTAGGCACTGCCGTCTACGCACTGCATCTGCGAAAGTTCCTCATCTTTTGCTGATGCGCCATCAACAAAATCAAGAATTCCGGTCGCGCTTCGCGAGAACCCGTAAACCGTTATGTCCCGGGACGTTTCAATCTTCACGTAAAACATTTCATTTGCCATTGCAGGCCTCCTTTCTGAAGGTTACAATGTAAACTTAGATTTTAATAGTGTCATATAATGACATTTTAGAATTTTGCAAAAAAAAAATTCTTTTTTTTACAACGAAAAAGAGGCGCAATTTACATAATTGCACCTCAAAAAAAATGCTAACAATATTCTAATAACGTTGACAACGTTTCTCAAGAAAGTCATTCGCAGCTCGTTCAACATCTTTAACAAGCGTTTCTATTTTTTGGCGATCAGCCGTTCCACTGCGCCAATCGGTATAAATATCAATTTGCCTTTTTCCATCAAATTCATCATACGGCAATACATAGTTGACTTCAGCGCGAATAAACCACATATTATCCGCATCTTGGCGAAGCGATACCTTCAATCCACAACTCGTATCCTTCGATTCAATTGAAAGATTATCGAAAAGACATTTACGATAATTTTCTCTTTTTTGCGCATTAGCACACAATGATTTTATTTTGTCCCTAAATTCATTCCAGCGGAGACCCAATTGACCATTTAGCATCAGCTCTTGTTCACTAAAGTAAACTGAAGTTTTATCAGGATTATAGAATAATGTTACATTTCCCACTGCATCAATTTCACCGATATTACATCCAGAATCGTTCACAATATTAGATTTTTTACCCTGAAGAGGAATTTTCACCTGACATTGGAATTCCTCTTTTATAGTAGTGATAACATCCATAAGTTCATTTATTTTCATAATAATACTCCAATTTTTGATAATAACTTAATATACACTTCATTTACATAAATTAATATTATATATTTCGGCGCAAAATATTACAAACTAATTACAAACATATATAATATCATACAAAAACAAAAAAGCCAAATTACATTCTTTAAACATCAAAGTTCTACACTACTTTACGTGACCAGCCACCACAGCTTTATTTTCAAACGAATCCAAAGGGTTAATTATACTATACTTTCTGCAAAACGAGCGATTACATGAAAATCTACTACCACCTCCCCGGACTATTTGAATTTTACGACTTATACAAGGCGTATCTGCCGCTATTCCGCGAGCACCGTGAATATTTTTACGACTGGTGCGAAATCGGTTCCATTTACGGAGCGCCGAGCGACTGCATTTGGGGCGGTGGGCGAGTCGGTTTCGGAGATGCAGAGCCGCGAAAAGTTGCGAAACTCATGCGGGAATATGAGATTTCCGCGAGGCTCACTTTCAGCAATTCATTGATTCGCGAAGAACACTTCGCCGATGCCCGATGCAACAAGTTGTGCAAAATGTTTGAAAGCGGTGCAGTTTCCAGCGCAGGCGAGATGCGCGCAATTCAAGATGAAGACAAGAATCGCGAGTATTCCGATGCAAGCGAAATGAACACAGTTCAAAACGGCATCATCATCCATTCCGACCTATTGCTGAATTACATCAAAACCAAGTACCCCAATTTTTACTTCGTCTCCTCAACGACAAAAGTTATCACAGATTTCGAGCAATTCAAAGCAGAGCTTGACCGCGATGATTTCCGCTATGTCGTTCCTGATTTCAGACTCAACAAGCAATTCGACAAATTGAACGCACTCACAAGCGAACAAAAACAAAAGATTGAATTTCTCTGCAATGAATGTTGTTGGTTCGGCTGTTACGACCGCAAAAAATGCTACGAGAACGTAAGCCAGAAAAGTCTCGGCGAAAAATGCGAAGACCACGTTTGCATCTCGCCCACAGCTCAAAGAGGCTACCGCTTTTCCGATGCAATGAAAAATCCAGGCTTTATTGGAATCGAGGACATTCAAAACATCTACGCCCCCGCAGGTTTCCAACACTTTAAAATCGAAGGTCGCAGTCTTGGCAGCGCTCTCATTTTGGAATTTCTACTTTATTACATGACGAAGCCCGAGCACCAGCTCAAAGTTCGTGAAGAAATTTATCTGGACAGCACGTTAGATTTATTTTAAACGGAGATCAAATGAGTTCTACTATAACGGCAGCAATCATAATAATTACGTTATCTTCGTTTATCATAGCAAAGATTCTTAAAAAAATTGCAAAGAAAGCGTCCCCCAATTTGCTGTTTGCCATCGCAGATATCATCATCGGCCTTTTGATATTAGGCTTTGCCATCTATGACTTCAATACCGCCGAAGGAGAGTTCGCAGGAATCTTAGGCGAATTGGCGTTGCTGATTGGAGAACCGATTGTCGTTGTGCTTTTAATTATCGACGCCATTGTATGGTACAAGTCACGAAAGAAAAAACAACCGTCTTGTAAATGATTCAAAAATAGATCCGACAAAAGGTTGCTCCAATTAATTCCAAACATTCAAAAAAAATGAAGAAAAAATTTATGACCTTCTTGATTATCGCCGCCGCCATCATTTTGCTTTTGACAATTTGGTTCAACATTCCCTATTCGCCTGTCAAAACGCAGTTCCGCAATGATGTCGAGGCAAGGTTGCAAAGCGCCGCAACTCTCGCAAACGTAAACGCCGAAAAATCCGGCACACAAGCCCAAACGCTAGATTCCGCAAGTATCGCAAACCTCCCACCCCTCATTCAAAAATATTTGGAAACGAGCGGTTACATCGGTAGCCCAAAGCGCTCGCACTTGACCATGGAATACAAAGATGTCGATTTCGGCATGGGCGTAAACAAGCCGCGAATCAAAATCGATTACACGCATGTGGACTTTGCCGATTCACCTGAGAGGCTCGCATTTATCGACAGCAAAATGCTCGGCATTCCGTTCCAAGGCTACGATTACTACATGAACGGCAAAGGCGGCATGAAAGGCGTTCTCGCGAAACTCGTTACGCTATTCGACCAGACCGGCCCTACAATGGACAAGGCTTGCCTCATCACCTATCTCGCCGAAGCATTCTTTTTGCCAGAAGCCCTCTTGAAAGATTTCATCACGTTCAAGCAAGTTGACGACCACACCATCGAAGCGACAATCACAAACAAAGGCGTAACTGCAACCGGAATTTTCCATTTCAATGACGCTTACGAAATGACCTCGTTTACAACAAATGATCGTGGTCAAATTTCACCCGACGGAACCATCGAATACACCCCGTGGGAAGCCCAATGCGAGAACTATAAAACCTATTCCGATGGCATCAAACGCCCCACCGTTTTCCGCGCTGTATGGAAAAACAAAGACAGCGACTTCGTCTATTTCGATGGAGAAATCAGTAAAGTGAACGGAGCTATCCGTCCTTAAAAAGCTTCGTGCAATATTAAAACAAAAAAGCCCAGCGAAACTGGGCGATTAAAAAAACATTTAGGACATCAGCGTTGAGTTCGGCGCTTTTTGATTTCGTCCAAAGAAATTCGCGAAATGGCAGAAATATCTTCATCTGTCAATTTGGGGTTAGCAAACATAGCATCTATCATTTCATATCGAGTTTCAATCTTGGCTCCAGCCAAACGGCATTCAATTTCTTCTTTTGCAATCATTTCTCGCTCCAGTTCGGTTAGAGTAGTTTTATCCAGGTTCTCAATTCTGATGCGGTTCAAGGCTTCGTTGACGATTCCATTTCCAAAGTCAGGGAGCGGTTCACCCTCATGCGCGTGTTTAAGCACATAAAGCCAAGCGTCAACAGGATCTTTTACCTCGTCTGCGGTCTTATTGAACTTCGGCAGGCATACAATAATATACTTATTTTTAGGAAAAATCGTCTCGACGCTTCCACTATTCAACATTTCCTTGCTATAAATAGCCCATTCATCGATGTAATTTTTCATGCGATGCGGCAATTCAAAGTCGCAAATCCAAATGGATATAGTTTCAGGTATTTCATAACGCCGATACTCCTTCTCTTCTTTTGAGAGCGTTTTGAATTCTTCCGATTTTTCCATTTCATGCTTGCCTTTTATGATCAGGAATGCTTTGTACAATATAGTGCGGTCGATAAAGAAACTATGATCCGCCTTCTGCATTTCAATATTGAGGAAACGCTTAGAACCCGTAGTTGCGAACGCATCCAAGATGACCTTACGTTCTTCAGGAATCATAAACCGTAACGTATGTTCAAACGAATAGTTCAAATTCTTGATTTGGTCATCCCCCTTCAGCTGCAAGATTCCATCAACAAAATCCTTGATAGCGTCCTTGCTTGCGAACAAGCTCTTGAATCCCGTATCGGTTCTCGGATCTATATAGGTTTTTCCTTTCAAGGTTTCTGAAATAAATTGATTCATTGTTGTATCTCCGTTAATTTTGGAGGTCCTAATCTACAACGAAAAACTTTAAAAAAACAAAACTTTGCAAATTTTGCAACCAACCGTTAGCAAAATCGCTCATTTTGTCAACTATGGAATTACTTTGGCAAGAAAATATTTTCCACCATGCTTTTACAATGTCAAATTTAGACATTACAATATTATATATTCAATCAAAAGGATAATACAAAATGCAAAAGATATATTCAGAAAACGACTTTCCGCAGTCTTTGCGATGGCAAAACGTTGATAAGTTCTTAAAAAATTTTATGCACCGTCTTGTCAGCGAAACAGCGCCCAGCAACACAATCATTGATGAACACGGAAACAAAATTTTAAAAGTTTTCAGCCGCAAAAGATTTATCTGCTGGTACTCTCGCGTATTCGAAATCAACGAATTCTACCATACATACGGGACTCCCGGCATCTGGTTTCACGGATACTTGCCCCAAAACGATTTTGGCGAACCTGAATTTGATAGCGTCGAACCCGGCTACGGCTACTATGATTTTAGAATCAAGAGTTTAGAGCACTTTAAGCAGATTCTTGAAGCCATGATCAAAGCTGATGAGTATTTTGCCACAGTGGAATAAATAGAGCACAAAAGAATGAATTATGCATCAATGAACATTGCCAAAATTGAGCAACAAAAGATATATTCAAAAACAGGTCTTATAGGGGCTCTTTTTTAACAGTGTTGAAACAAAAAACACCCGCAGTTCGCCCTCTTGCACCGCAATAAGGCGGTAATATATATTTGAGGAAAAATACAAGCAGGCATCAACATCCATGAATCGCTACTTAAGCACCCTACTCAAGTTTACTTCAAAAGACGCTCATTACCCGCACCTTTGCGGAGTTCACTTTAACATTTCTAACGGGATCGCTTGTGCAACAGACGGTCGATCCGCACTTATGCTTTCTGCAACTTCAGATACAATCCGCAGTTTCTGCAACGAATTGGCAACAGAAAAAGGATTAAAAACATCCCTAGACAAAGTGACTATCATTAAACTGAAAAAAACTTGGTCCATAAATAACAATCCATACCCAAACTTATTCCAAATAATCCCCATAGGCCGCTACGAAGAGTGGAATGGTTTTGCTTTTTACAACAACATAGAGTTTGCCAAGAGGATAAAGAGCATCGCAAACCTATGTGGTTCATATCCAGATTTTTCAACAAGCCAAAAATCTCCTTACAAAGCCTTACAAAACTACTCTACAAAGAAAAAGGGAAACGAAACGATACACATACTCACCATCATCATGCCCTCCAACATTGAAGAGCACTTTTGGAAAGAAGACTTCGAAATAAAATACAGCAAAGTTTTGGGTTCAAACAAGCCGAATATGGAAGAAGTCGAGTATTGGAAAGAACTTCAAGCAAAATTCAAATAAAGGTAACTTTTGACACTTTGTGCCATTTGAATTTATTATATTCGGGAGCATGGTTAACACACAGAAAAAGATGAACGAGAAAGAAAAGAAAGCAGCAGCCAAGGCATTTGCAGAACGTTGGACTGATAAAGGATATGAAAAAGGTGAGTCTCAAAAATTCTGGATGGACTTACTTTCAAGCGTTTTTGGCATAGAGAACTTTGCAGAATTCATCTTTTTCGAAGAACAAGTCAAAGAACGTCTCCAAGATAAAACCATCACTAATTTTATAGACGCCTACATTCCTTCGACGCGCGTGATGATCGAACAAAAATCCAGCGACAAGGACTTGCGTAAGCCGATAAAGCAAAGTGACGGCCGATATTTAACGCCTTATCAGCAAGCAAAGAAGTATGTGGCAGATTTGCCGCTGAGCCAGCACCCCAAATGGATTGTCTCATGCAATTTTACGGAATTTCTGATATACGACATGGAGCATCCAAGCGGAGAACCCGAACAGATTTTATTGAAAAATTTGGGTAAAGAATACCACCGCCTAAATTTTTTGGTAGATGCACGCAGTGAAAACATCAAACGTGAAGTCGAAGTTTCTATCAAAGCCGGCGAAATCGTTGGAAAAATTTACGATGCATTATTGCCCGAATTTGGCAAAAACCCAACAGCAGCAGACCTTCACGCACTGAACGTCTTGTGCGTACGTCTCGTCTTTTGCCTTTACGCCGAAGATGCAGGAATTTTCAAAAAAGAGCAATTCTATAGTTATCTTAAGAGTTTCCGCGCCGAAAACATGCGCGTGGCTCTCCGTGAGCTTTTCCGTGTTCTTGATACAAAGCCCGAGAACCGCGACAGATTCATGGAAGAAAAGCTTGCTGATTTTCCATATGTAAATGGTTCGCTATTCCACGAAAAAGAAGGCGAAACAATCCCGCCCATTTCAGAAAAGACTGCCGAAATTATTTTGACACATGGAAGCTTAGACTTTGACTGGTCTGAAATCAGCCCCACGATTTTCGGTGCGGTTTTTGAAAGTACGTTGAACCCCGCAACCCGCAGAAGCGGAGGAATGCACTATACCAGCATCGAAAACATCCATAAAGTCATTGATCCCTTATTTTTGAATGATCTACGGGAAGAGCTCAACAGGATAGTGCCATCCACCACCAAGGCTCTCACCAAGCTGCAACAGCAAAAACTGCTCAATCTGCAAGACAAAATCGCCTCCCTGAAATTCCTCGACCCCGCCTGTGGATCTGGTAACTTCCTTACCGAAACCTACACAAGTCTCCGCAAACTGGAAAACCAAATTCTCATGTTACTCATGGCCGACAATATTGTGTTGGGCGAAATCGTGAACCCCGTAAAGGTAAACATCACGCAGTTCTACGGAATCGAAATCAACGACTTTGCGGTAAACGTGGCTAAGACAGCCCTCTGGATTGCTGAATCGCAAATGCTCAAGGAAACGGAAATTATTGTCCGACAGGATATTGAATTTCTCCCCCTCACCACCAATGCAACCATCGTCGAAGGCAACGCCCTAAAGATGGATTGGGAATATTTGCAAGAAAATAACACAGAACCAACGCTGTGGGCGGATAAAGTCAATGTTGTTTCTCCCAAAGATATTGATCCAAAGAAAATGATTCTTGCAGAACCAGGAAAACACTACGATGCTGTAACTGTTGTAACAGAAGACTTGCACATAGGAAAATCTGCAGAACAACCTCATAAGAAAAATCATTACGATTACTTGATCAGTAATCCCCCATTTGTAGGATACGGTTTACAAACCAAAGAACAAAAACAAGAAACTCTAGACATTTTCGTTGATAAAAAAGGCAAGTCCTACAGTTCAGCTGGCAAAATTGACTATGTTGCCAACTGGTATTTCAAAGCAGCAAAATTGATTCAAGGAACAAATACAAAATGCGCTTTCGTGTCAACAAATAGCATCACACAAGGTGAACAAGTTGCAGGCATTTGGAAACCACTTTTTGACAGGTTTAAGTTACAAATTGATTTTGCTTACCAAACATTCCGTTGGGACAGCGAATCCGAGCAAAAGGCACACGTTCATTGCGTAATTATAGGCTTTTCGGCAAACAACTCCTCTCAGCAACACCCCAAACGCATTTACCTTGCCAACGGAAAAATCAACGAGGCAAAGTCCATCAATCCCTATTTGATGGACGCACCTAACATTTTTGTTGAAAGCCGGAAAAATCCGTTGTGTAACGTTCCTTTAATGACTACAGGCAACCGTCCTGCCGATGGCGGGCACCTTATTATTGAAGCGAATGAATATGAAGATTTCATCAGCAAAGAACCCGATGCAAAGCCTTTCATCAAACGTCTTATCGGTTCTGAAGAGTTCATCAATAACAAACCACGTTACTGTTTATGGCTCGTCGATGCGACTCCTGCGCAAATCAAAGGGATGCGTGAAGTTTACAAGCGCGTTCAGGCTTGCAAACTTGACAGAGAAAATTCACCCGATGCAGGGCGACAGAAACTTGCGTTAAGACCGGCTCTTTTCCGAGAAACAAACAATCCTGAAAACTATATCATTGTACCTGCAACATCTTCAGAAAAAAGAACCTACATTCCGCTAGGTTTTTTAGGAAAAGAGTTTATTCCATCAAATGCAGCCGTAATTATCCCCGATGCAACACTTTATCACTTCGGTATACTCACCTCAAGTGTTCACATGGCATGGATGCGTACCGTTAGCGGTAAACTAGAAAGCCGTTACCGATATAGCAAAGATATCGTTTACAATAACTTTCCATGGTGCAATCCGACAGATGTACAAAAAGCAACAATTGAAAACACAGCACAAGCAATTCTTGACGTACGCGCAAAGTATCCTGACTGCAGTCTTGCCGATCTTTACGATGATTTGACAATGCCCACAGATCTTCGCAAAGCCCACTCAGACAACGATAAGGCCGTTATGGAGGCCTATGGATTCAACACCAAGATGACTGAAGCAGAAATCATAATAGAATTGCTCAAAAAATATCAAGAGCTTGTAGAAAAAACGCCTAAACAGAAATAATATTTAGGACGTCCATAATTCATTTTATACATTTTCTTTTTTTCCATCTTAAAGCACAATCACGATTGCGACAATCACTATCAAAATTACAGCAAGCGCGATTAAGACCATGCGCTTGGAAATTTTGCGGTATTTGTAAACGATGATTTTGTCACCAACTTTGGGCGTTTTGTAGGGTTCGCACAATGCGGAATCGTCTACGAAAAAGTTAAAGCCGTTGATTGAGGCGATGCCGAGTCTTTTGGCTTCGTTCCATTGCGTAACGACGGCGATGTCCGTCGGAATTATTCTTCTTTTTTTGATTATATGCAAAAAAAATTAGAAAAAAATTCTAATACATTTTTATATTAACAGCAACAATTGACTACCGAATGGAGCAAAAAAGAACTTATGTGTGAAGAAAATAAATCTTGCGAATGCAGCAACGATGACGTCGTTGCCATTACAAAAAATTGCGCTGAATCTTGGTTAAAAAGAATCCGTAATTTTGCAGGTTTCTTAGGAATGATCCTTCCTTGGATTGCATTAATCGGGGCAACAATTGTCTCCAAAGCGAATCCTACAATTATTCCAAAAGATTTTTGGTACACGTTGTCGATTTCTGCAACTTATTACTTAACCCCCGCAATGGCAGGCATTCTAACAACAGCATCAATCGTACTGATGTGCTACAAAGGCTACGATAAAAAAGACGAACTCGTCACGACGATTTCCGGCATTTTTGGATTGATGATTGTCTTATTTCCCTGCAAATGCTCCGTTGCTGAAAAGACTGTCGGCAACATCGTCGGATTTTTCCAATTGCCCATCAACATTTCAGACATCATCCACACGGCAGCGGCTGTCATATTCTTTTTGCTTTTGGCGATCAACAGTATGTTCCTATTCACTCTTGGCGAAAGCAACACGCGTCAAAAACACATCAGAAACTTTATTTATAAAGTCTGCGGAATCGGAATGTTCTGTACACTTCCTCTATTGATTATACCCTTTAATTTTCCTGCAAAAATATTCGTTATCGAAGCCATAGCACTCACTTTTTTCGGCATCAGTTGGCTTGTGAAAGGACAAATTTTCGGATTATTTGCCGACAAATAGCTTTATCTCATAGATACAAAAAAACAGCTGTTCTCTTTTAGAAAACAGCTGTTTTTTTTAAATGTAAAATCGCTCTAGTTTAGAAAGCGAAACCAAGGTACAGGTTGAATTCAACACCGACTCCATCGCCAAAGAAGAAATCGGCCGTATCATCATCATCAAGATCAGTACCTTCAAGAGTACAACGGCTATACCCAACACCAATATCCGAGCCAAATACGAAGCTACCGCTCATGAACTTATAACCAAAAGCTGCGGAGAAGGAAAGAATTTTCATTGTAACGCTAGACTTATCGTCCTTGTCTTCGCCGGAATAGTACGAATACTCAACAGAAGGTTGAACATACCAACCCTTGGGATGTTCACCGTTGAAATAACGACGGTAACCTTCCATAAGGCCAAATCCAAAGAGGCTAGCTCCATCTAAATCAGCCCAAAGAATGTTCGGACGAGAGATAATGGCATTTGCCGGAGAAAAACCGGTTTCAACAGTCACAAACACCCAAGGAATGTTAAATGCAGCCAAAACGGTCAAAGAAAGCGGATGAAGAGAAACAGAGAACATCTTGTCTTCATTTTTTGCAGCAGGTGCACTTACCGGAGCCTGAACGCTAGACGTATTAGCGGATTCCCATTGGCTAGCAGACTGATTTTGCGTGAAAGCATCTTCTTGTGCAAACACAAGGCTTGCTACCATAAGAGAAGTCATAAAAATTTTTTTAAACATAGATTATCTCCTTTTTTTAAATTTGCACGCAAAAATAAAGAAAAACTTTTTATTCGTCAATAAATTTCTTACTTCTTTTCTTTTGTCTTAACTTTTTTTTTCTAAATTTCTCTTTTTTTTGCTTTTTTTACCACAAAAAAACAAATTCACTTTAAAGTAAATTTTTAATTACAAACGTTATTATTCAATATTTATTCTAATTCCACTTTAATTTCGACACCAGGAACCCATGCTTTAGGGGCATTCAAAATGGGTGAAAGCAACTTACGAACGACAGCAAGATTTTGCGTTTTTACATAGAGCTTAACCCAGAACACATTTTGCACTTTCGGCACAAACGCATCAACCGGTCCAAGAACCATCAGCGCAGATTCTTTGCGCAAAATACTTTCAAGTCGATTCACCGTATCGCGAAGTAAATTTTCATCACGGGAACCGCAACTGATTTCGACCAATTTGCAGAACGGCGGATAAAAAGCTATCTGACGATTTGACGATTCCAAATTGGCAAAACCATCAAAGTCATGGCGAATTGCAAATTGCATCACGGGTTCTGTTGGATTAAGCGTTTGGATAAATACGCGGCCACCGCCACCTGCACGCCCCGCGCGGCCTGCTGTTTGGCTCAACAGCTGGTAAAGTTTTTCACTCGAACGAAAATCAGGAATCCCTAATCCAGAATCTGCACCGACAACGCCAACAAGTTTCACACCTGGAAAATCATGGCCCTTCGCAACCATTTGTGTTCCAAGCAAAATATTGTATTCACGATTCCTAAACGATGTCAATATTTTTTCGACTGCGCCCACATTCTGCGTTGTATCGCGATCCATGCGGATCACTTTTGCATCGGCCACCCATTCTTGAATTTCTTCTTCGAGTTTTTCGATGGCACCGCCAACAAATTCATACGTTTCGGCACCACATGATGGGCACGGAGTATTCACCGGATAAAGCGCTGCGCAGTAATGGCACATCAATGCATTGTACTGCTTATGATACACCAGCGGAATATGGCAATGCTTGCAATAAAGCGTTTCGCCACATTTTGAACAAACTCTAATTTTTGAATAACCACGGCGATTCATGAGAATAATCGCCTGGTCGCCATTTGCAATACAATCCGAAAGCGCTTCACGCAAAGTTGGCGACATGAGCACGCCTTTTTGCTGGTGCACCTTTCCCATATCAACAATCGTCACTTCGGGGAGCGGTGCTGCCGTCGCACGATTCTTGAGAGTCAAGAGTTTAAGGTTTCCCGCTTTGGCATTGCGGAATGTTTCGAGGCAAGGTGTTGCACTGCCAAGCACAACAAGCGCTCCATGCTTTTGTGCCAAATGGAATGCCAAGTCGCGCGTATGATAACGCGGAGCCGGGTCCTGTTGCTTAAACGAAGAATCATGTTCCTCATCTAAAATAACAACGTCAAATTCAAACGGCGATAAAATAGCACTGCGCGTTCCAAGCACAACTTTAGCAGATCCATCAAGAACAGCCAAATAGCCCGCTCTTTTTTGCGGAGCCGAAAGCGCAGAATGCAACACCACCACAGGAACTTTCAAAAAATCTTCAAACCGAGAAGCTGTCTGCGGGGTAAGCCCAATTTCGGGAACGAGAATGAGCACACGTTTATTTCGTTTGAGAGCTTCGCGCACCAATTCCTGATAAACTCTCGTTTTACCACTACCGGTCACACCATGCAAGAGCGTTCCACGAAAACCGTCTTTATCCAAATCTTCAACAAGACTGGCTAGTGCTGTCTGCTGTTCGTCTGTCAAGGGGGGCAAGTCCGAACCGACTTGCATTTCGAATCTATCCGGTAAAGCCTCGCCCCGTGGTTCAGCTTTTTTTTGAGCACACAAAGCATCGAGGAACTTGTCAAAATCAGCGGGCCAAAAAACATTCAAAGCACGCATGGGCGTACTTACATAATACTTAGCAATCCATTCCAATGATTCCATATAACGTTCAGTAAAGACATAACCGGACTCATGCGGACACGCATAACGAACGTCAAAATTTGGCTTTTCAGAATGGACTCGGCTTACTAAAGCAAGCGTTGGCTTGCGCCGAGCAAGCTGCACCCAGACAACACTTCCCCTTACAATACTTGCGCCTTCGGGCACTCCGTAAGTAAAAACAGATGGGGACAAAGGGATATAAACCTCACAAAAATGCGAGACAAGCGCCGCATCACAGCGTTCCTTGACCATTTCTGGAGCCGAAGTTTTGGGAATTCTCTTTGCCACGGGGGCAAAGATAGTTATTGATACAAGCTTAAATGGGCATAAATTCGTGTAAAATTTTCTGACTGCAAGTTTTTTTTAGTTAGATTATGCTATACGGAGCTGAGAAAGCCCCGCCTACCTTTGGAGATATTATGAGCTTTTTTGACGCATTTAAACCGAAATGGCAAAATTCCAACCCTGCAAAGCGCATCGAAGCGATTGCCGACTTGGATGAACTCACTAGTCAAGATATTGTCGAACGAGTGGCCCTTTCAGATGATAATGTCGAAGTGAGAATAGCTGCAATCAAAAAACTTGCACTTATTAATACACTTCAGGAAATTTCTAAGAACGACAGTGACTCCAGCGTACGCCGTCTGGCAGAAACAAGAGCTTTTGAAGAAATTGTCAAAAAGCTGAAAGACTTTAACGAATCGAACTTGAACGACGAAGCACGCGGCTATATCGAAGCTGTCAAGGACACACGTTATGCCGAAGACGTCCTCAAGGCTACAGACAACTTAACTATAAAGAGAGAACTGGTCAAGCTTTGCAACAAGCAGTCTCTCCTCGCCCAGATTGCTTCTCGCGACTCTAGCGAAGAAATTGCACTGGCTGCAGCAGACCGTGTTGTTTCTGAATCCTTGCAGACTGACCTTATCAAAAATTCCAAGCACGTTTCTGTCCGCAAGAAGATTTCAGATAAAGTTCGTGCAAAGAAAGAAGCCGAAGACAACGGCAAAAAAGCATTGGAACTTTTGCAGAGCAAGCGCGAAGCATTGATCAAGCAAGCCCACTTCCTTGCCGCTCAAAAAGACGCTATCGCCACAAAGCCGCAGTTTGACGCCCTCATGACCGAAGCAAACGCTCTTGGCATGGGTGATTCTACCGGCACGCTCAACGAAATTTACGATAGCTTCAACAAGTTCTACGACGAAGCGACTGCCGCCAAGAAGGCTGCCGAAAACGCCGAAGCCGAAAAGCAGGCCAAGATAGCCCACTTGACAGAAACGCTTGCCGAACTCGAAAGCATGCTCGAAGCGAACTCGACTGAAGAAAACGCTGAACGCGTGAACGCCATCGTCGAAGAATGGACTGCAAACAAAAACATCATGGATGCAGCATCCATCAAGCGCTTCAACAATGCCTACTTCAAGACGCAAGAAGCAAAGAAGATTGTGATTCCAACCGCCGAATCTGAAAACGCCAGCGAAGAAGAAATTGCAGTCCGCAAGAGCCTCCTCGAACGTCTCCAGGCACTCTCCGACACGGAAATTGATGAGAACACGGGCAAGCATTTGCACGCTATCGTTCGCGAATGGGAAAAGCTCGACCTTCTCGAAGGCGACGATCCGATTCTCCAGACATATAACGCTCTGCGCACCAAGTTGAACGAGCTCATCTCGGCATTCAACGAAAAAGCCCAAAAGGTCATCGAAGAAAATTCCAAGAAGCTCCGCGCTCTCATCGAACGCATCCAGAACATCGACGAAAATCAGGAATTCCGCGAAATCCATAAGATCCTCCGCGATACTTATCAGGAATGGAAGGAAATCGTCGGCGAACAGAAATTCAAGTATCACGATCTTTGGCAGGAATACAAGATTGCCACATCCCGCTTCCAAGAAATGCAACAGTGGGAAAACTGGCACAACGAAAAAGACCGCGATACTATTATCGAAGAAATGGAAGCGCTTTCTAGAGAAACGCCGAGTCAGGCTGTTCTTACCAAGTTCCGCGAACTTTGCAGCAAGTGGCGCGAAATCGGCCCCATCTCTGCCGCCAAGTTCCAGGATTACCGCGACCGCTTCCAGGCTCTCGTAGACAAGATCAAGGAAAACTGCGCTCCGTTCATCGAAGAACAGAACGCCGAACGTCAGAAGAATCTCGTTGACAAGGAAGCTCTTTGCCAGAAGGTCGAAGAACTCGTTGCCAATGCAGAAATCTTCTGGAAGGACAAGTTCAAGTCCGTTCAGGAAATCCAGGAAAACTGGAAGAACATCGGCATGGTCCCGAAGGAAGCCTTTGCAGCGCTCAACAAGCGCTTCAAGGACGCAGTGAACGCCTTCTATGCCCAGCATAAGGAAAATGTGAAGCGCGAAGACGACAGTCGCGAAGCGAACTACGAAAAGAAGGTTGCCCTCTGCATCGAAGCCGAAGCCATCAAGGACTCGACCGACTGGAATGCCACTTCCACCAAGCTCAAACAGTTGCAGGATGCTTGGAAGGCAACCGGCCCAGTTCCGAAGAGCAAGTCCGACGAAATTTGGACACGCTTCCGCACCGCTTGCGATTCCTTCTTCGAAAAGAAGCGCAACCACTTTGAAGAAATGGATGCCGCTAAGCAGAAGAACCTCGAACAAAAGCAAGCCATTTGTGAAAAGCTCGAAGCTCTCGACTTGAACAATGTAACTCCGGAAGTTATTGAAGCTTATAAGGCTATCGATGCCGAATGGAAAACTATCGGCATGGTTCCGAAGGACGCTGTTGAATCCATCAACGAACGCTACAGCGCAATCGTCAACAAGATTGTAGCCAAGATGGCTGAAACCGACCCGGAACTCCAGGCCAAGATTGCAGAAATCAAGAAGAAAAAGCAAGACTCCATCGAAAAGGTTCGCCAATTCGCAGAAAGCGCTGGTTCCAACCAACTCGCCGATGCCGTTCGCGAAATCCAGAAGGAATGGGTCACGCTCGGTTCTTGCGGTAACGACGATGCTGAATTGCAAAAGGCATTCCGCGATGTTTGCGACGACTTCTTCACTCGCCGCCGCGACCAGCTCGACATTCAGGAACAGGCTCGCCAAAACAACTTGCAGAAGAAGATTCTCCTCTGCGAACAGGCCGAAGACTTGCTCACCGACTTGAACGATCAGACAGTCGTCGCTTCGATGAACAAGGTCAAGCACTTCCGCCGCCTTTGGAAGGAAGTCGGTGCAGTTCCTCGCGAACACTCCGAAAAGATCTGGAAGCGCTTCAACACGGCATGCGATCAGGTATTCGCCTTCGGCCGCAAGGACGAAAAGAAGGAAGAAGCTCCGGCACAGGCAGCCGTCAGCGAAGCATAGCGATACGGCGAAAGCCTCTTCGCAACCTTGTCATGCCCGCCTACCTGTCCTCGCTTGACGGGGACGAGCGGGCATCTCCTTTTTATACACTAGAGAATGGAGATTCCCTCCCCATACGCGGATCATGACTACTAAGCAGCATAGCAGCAAGTAGTCAAAGAGGTCAAGCCGGGAATGACAAATAGACTAAATCCTTCTACATTTTTTATTTTTGGGTCATGAAATTTCCGCCATGGACAAGTGTAAGCGAAGCAGCCCGCCTCCTCAAAGAAAGCGAAGTCGTCGCTATCCCGACAGAAACAGTTTACGGACTCGCCGGTAACGCATTCGAGCCCAAAGCGCTCGCCAAGATTTTCGCCGCTAAAGAACGCCCGACGTTCGACCCGCTGATTGTCCATATCGCAGACATTGCACAACTCACCGACATAGCCAAGGACATCCCCGATAGCGCCTACAGACTCGCCGAAGCTTATTGGCCGGGCCCGATGACGATTATCCTTCCCAAGAAGGATTGCATCCCCGACCTTTGCACAAGCGCCCTCCCCTCCGTGGCCGTGCGCTTTCCGAGCCATCCGATTGCACAGGCAATCATCAAGGAATCAGGACTCCCGCTGGCCGCCCCTAGCGCAAACCTCTTTAAGCATGTAAGCCCCACGACCGCTGAACATGTTGCAGCCCAGCTCGCCGACCGCATCGCAGGCATTGTCGATGGCGGCCCCTGTTCCGTAGGCGTCGAAAGCTCCATCATCTCGCTCGTCGGCGAACCGACCGTGATGCGTCCTGGCGCCATCACGCCCGAAATGTTCAAGGCAGTCCTCGGTGAAGTAAAAATCAAGGAATCCACATCCAAGCCGGGCCAGCCAATGCTTGCCCCCGGCCAATGCGACACGCATTACCGCCCGCAAGTCCCGCTTTACTATGGCGAAGTTCCTGCAGGCTACACGCTCCCAGAACAGACCGTCCGCATTGCGTTTGGCTCACAAGCAGGCCCAATTCCTGCTACAGTAAACTTGTCAGCTACAGGCGACATGGTCGAAGCGACCTCTAAGCTTTACGCATTCATGCACGACCTTGACAAATCCGAATACGACCTGATTCTCGTAGACCCCATCCCGAACACAGGCGTCGGCATGGCGCTCAACGACCGCTTGAAACGTGCAAGCATCAAGGCGCTGCCGTAAATACAAGATTATAGTTACTAGTTTGTAGTTAATAGGTACTAGAGATTGTTGAAAAAAATCATCCTCGACTGAGCGTAGCGAAGGAGGGAATCCATACATTGTACCACAAAAAATTATGGATGGGTCAAAGAATATACAAGCATATTCAGAACTCTTAACTCAAATCGGGAACAGCGGGTAGTGTTCCTTGGTATAGGCACGCGTGAATGCATTGAAATGCCACCATTCGCTAGGGAGCATCACCCAGCCAGCGCGCTTCATGATATTGCGGAGCAGGTTGCGATTATCAATTTGAGATTGCGTCAGGCGCCCGGATTCAAGAGCCTCAGCCTCGCCCACAGCCCCAGCACAGCGCTCAAAAGAATCAAAATCCGCACCCATGTCAAGCAAATTGCCCGTGCTATCAGCAAGTCCTAAATCAAGCGCAAGCCCGTAATTGTGGAGCCCGCCCGTTTTGCCAGACGAAACAAAATGGCTATAAGGCGTTCCTGCAACAGAGCTTTTCAAAACAGCTTGTGCATACATCGGGCGCGCGGCATCAAAAATCACAAGCAAATATCCCGGCAATTCCTTCGCGATAATAGAAAGTGCGCGCCTTAGCTTTGGCAACGCATCTCTATGCACAAACGCACGCTGGAAGCCGCAATACATGTCGTGTCCCGTCACATTGTTAAATGTCGCATAGCGCAAATCCATGCGAATGCCACGCATGTACGTAATTTCGACCAAATTAGAATCGTGCGTCGCGTAATCAATCCACTTCTTTGCAGAAGTGCAATAACGCAACGGTTTTTCGGGTTTCGGAGGCACAAACAAAGAATCGGTCACATGCGAGAATGCAGAAACAGCAAAGAAAGCACTTATCAAAAGAATAGATTGCTTCCGCCACATCCTGCCCGCGGCAGGTTCTTCTTTCGTTCCTCGGAATGACAACTTGCGCAGCTTCCTACTGTCTACTTCCTACCGCCTACTAATTATATTCCCAATTGCACTTCGACGCCGAAATCGATATTTAGCCCCATGCCCTTTGCAATAAACGGCACCAAGTCAAATCCGTTGGCAGTATTCTTGTCATTATCGCGAGCGACCAATGAGCGTTCACGCCAATTTTTGGAACCAAGGAATCTAAGCGCACCCACATCGAGTTTCGAGAAGATGTTGTCTACTTCCAAATAGAATCTTGCATGCTTAAAGAAGAACTTCGACTTGGTCAAATCCAAGTTCACGCGAATATCCGTTCTGTACAAATCCGTAAACTGGTTGTAATCCTTAAGTTCGCGAGTCCCGCCCTTGCCATCCGAAGCAGTTTTAACCGAGTAAAAATAAAGCGGTCTATGCCATGCAGCATGATGTGTCAAAATCACAGACACAATAGAATCCTTTCGCGGATAATATCTAAAGTGCGAAACCACATCCAAACGGGAATTCGCTTCCCACGGCAAAGACTTACCGCCCTTCAGTTCGTATTCACCGTAAACAGAACTTGCATTCATCGACATCGAGAAATGATGAGACGTTTTCCATTCAACAGAGCCCGAAGCACCGGAGACCCAAGCGTAATCAATCGGAGTCACGTCCTTGTAATTTGCAAAAGCCTTCGGCAACGGAAGCAGCGGATCGGCATAGAAGCGCCCAAAGCCCGCCAACTGGGCAACCAAGTATTTAGATCGATAACCAGCACCCAACTTGAGGGAAGTTCCCGATTCCAAGCGGCCCGTCAAGTCGCCATCATCAAAATAATGTTTCCAGTCAGCACGGTATGCGGCATTTCCAAAGAGTCTCCAATATGCAGAATCTTTTTTTGACAAATTGCGTTCCATATCGAACGATGCCGTCGGGCGCGCATTATGATCAGCCGCATCTGCAACCGCACCCACAGAAATCATATATTGCGAATAATTGTTTTTCCAATCAAGCGTAGCCGCACCCGATAAAATACCCGTTTGGTATTTGCTGCTTTCTTCACCACCAGTAATCGGGAAACTGCGTTCAACAAAGTGGTGTTCATAAAGAATAGCTCCACGCAAATCAGCGCCAAAGATGTCGGCATGGAAATCCTTGTCGGCGCCCACGCTCAGCGTTGTATGCGTTTGGTTGTAACCATCAATAAAGGTTCTATCCACATCTTCGATTTTCTTACCCATTTCGTTACGGAATCCGGTCGTATCACGCAATGTATCGCTCAAGCTTTCGCGGACAAGCCCAGCATGGAAACTTGCGCCAAACTTCGAAGCGTATTCAGCACCCACAACCAAGTAGCTTTGAGAGCCTTCGGCAATGTCTATAGAATTGGTACTGTTGTAACTTTTTGACGTATCCTGACGGATTCGATATTTATCGGAGCTGAACAATGTGCGCAAAGCCCATGTCGCATTTCCCAGCGAATCTGAACCATTCAACTGTGCATAAATATCAAAAGCAGAAAGGTCAAACGGATCCGACGACTTCACATCGCTGTCGCTAGCCTCATCGCCACGCTTGCGGAATTCCGTATAGAACTTTTCACCAAGAATCTTGAGAATGCCAGCATCAAGAGTGCGGAACGCAAAGCGGAAACTATCCCAAAAGAAGAACGGCGCATCGAGCAAAACTTCGCGCTGAGAAATCGTAGCCGTACCTCTCAAGCCCCATTCACCGCTAGTCTGTTCCGGAATAAACTGGATTGAAGTCGCAAGGCCCTGTCCAAGAGGCCCCTGACCGTAATGATCATGGACTTCGATACCGCTCAACGTATGCGGGTTTATAACCGAAAGATTGTTCGGAAAACCTACATCCAGATGACGCATGTTCGGAATGCGAAGACGCCCCAAATGATATGCGACATCGCTCGCGCGGGAACCTTGATAATACAAAGCGCTGCTAAAATCTTTCTGTCCCGAGATGCCAGGCATCTGGCTCAAGTGTTCCGTCAAGTCAAAACGCATGCCCGCAGCATCTTCAAGCTTGTCGATCTGAATAGTGCGTTCCACTTCCCACTTGATCGGTTCGCCATCACCGATAATCGTACTGGCGCCAAGATTTGTAACATTGGTGCTAAGCGTAACCACCATGTCCATAAGGTCGGCAAAATCTTGCAATTCCACAAAAACGCTATCAAAGCCATCTTTCTTGAACACAAGCGTCGCATTCTTGGAATCCACCGAGAACTCAAATCGACCGCGGGAATCAGTCGTTCCAATCGGCTTACCAGACTTGTAAGTAACAGCGACATCCTTGACAGGCAAATCAGATTCTGCTTCAAGAACGACACCAATAACCATTGTTGGCGAGGCAGCAAGGGCCCCTACGATAAGAAACAATACTAAACAGAAAATAATACGAAACTTCATGCCTTCAAAATAGATAATTTGCGATAAAAAATTTCGCCAATCCACAAACAACGGTTATATTATACGCATGCTTAAAGTTTATTTAGTCCAAATGGATAGCGCCAAGGGTTCTAAATCCGAAAATATCGCCCGCGCAAAGGCCATGATTCTTGACGCGCACCCCGCCGAAGGAAGTATCATCCTTTTGCCCGAGATGTTTGCCACGGGCTATATTCCCGCAAACCTAGATTCCGCAGCCGAAGATTTCAGCACAAATACCGCAGGCGAAACTGCACGCATGCTCTCAGAAATCGCCGACGCCACAAACTGCATCATCATGGGCGCAGGTATAACACGCGCTCCCAACGGATTTTACAACCACGTGAGCGTCTATGCTCCGCAAGCCCCCACGGAACACTGCGGATACGACAAGATGAACCTCTTTTTCCCGGAACGGGACGATTTTACGCCGGGAGCAAGCGTTAATTTATTTGCGCTACTAGACTGGAAAATAGCTTCGTTTATCTGCTACGACTTGCGGTTCCCCGAAATTTTCCGCGAAGCAATCAAGCAAGGCGCAAACCTCATCACGATCCAAGCAGCCTGGCCTGCCAAAAGACGCGCCCACTGGGAAACGCTCCTCAAGGCCCGCGCCATCGAGAACCAAGTCTACATAGCAGCCGTAAACGCCGTGAGCACACAGCCCGGCACTAAAGCCCCACTCGCAGGCACATCGCTCATCATCTCGCCCAACGGAGACGTTATCGCCGAAGGAACCACCAACGAAGAGATGATCATTTCCGCCGAACTGGACCTGCTAGCCGAACGAAATTACCGCAAATCATTCCCCGTACTCAATGGAATCGTTCCTCCAGATTTGATTTAACGATTTCCAAGCGGCACTCAAACGAAAAAAATCCTTGGACAATCAATCAACGCTAACCCATTGTGCACCAACGAGTTAGCGATTTCTTTTTATATATTTGTCGAAAAATTTTCTTTTACCCATATCCATCCGGCCTCAAAAAGATTATTTTTTACTTACATCTTTAAAATCAAAGAGGTTTTAAAATGGCAACGTCAAGTAACATCGATTACGCAAAAGAGCTCATAAAAGCGGGTCTCAAACGCGAGCTGATTTTAAAAATCACCTCCATTTCTGAACACGAATACAGCATCCTCCAGCGCGAACTTTTCGCTACTGCTTAAACTTGCAGCTCATTTTAAACATTCCCGCCCAAAAGGCGACCGAAGGGGCCTCACGCAAGGCCGCCGTTATCGCTTGTTACAAGGACGGGAGTCTTTTGCTCGATGCAAGGGACAACCTCAAGCCGGCCAGATTCATCATGCATCCGTCTGACAATTTTCCATGGACGGAATTCATCGAAAAACTACTTGCCGCCTGGCAACTCTGCGATTATAGCGATGTTCCAGAAGCATTCAAGCCCATCAAGCAAATTCCAACATTTGTAATTGAAGGGCTCCCAAGCGAACCCGTTCCACAACAACTCAAGGTTTTAGCCACATTGCGGTCCCACGGTTATTTTGCCCCTCTCAAAAATTCTGGCAAATAAAGTTCCGAATACAAAAGAAGAAAGTGTCCTCTCCTAATCCAAATCGACCAAACATCGACCATAATCGAAGACACTTTCTTTATTTTTCCAAGGAGAATCCACCCTACCATCTCCTATTGTTAATTATACTTTTTTTTGTTCAATATGATTTATTATTTAAAAACTATTTTTCTAACCAAAATAAATATACCCCAAATAATATATATTCACGTTGTACAACATTTGGGGTTGTCGCATTATGAACTTTATCAAGTATTTTAGCAAACAACGTTGGTTCATGGGGAAAAACAGAACCATCGCGAGCACCGAAACGCTCGACTCCACAGAAGCCGGCGGCACACGAATCAAGCTTATCAAGGTTTCGTTCAACGATGGCGAAAGCGATATTTACACGTTTATCGATGACGAGAACGCCGTCGGAAAAATTCTCGAAGACGCATTCCTCGATGGTTCCCGGCAATCCGTCTTCTCCGGAGACTCTGGATTTTTCTCGTTCCGCATTACAGCGCCGCTCCCCAAGGCGCCACTGACAAGCATCAAGCCTGTTTCTAAAGAACAAAGCAATTCAGCCTTTTGCGCACCAGGTAAATTTTTCTTTAAACTTTATCGCAGGCTCGAACCGGGATTACACCCCGAAGCAGAAATTCTCGAAGCCATGAACAAAGCCGACAGTAGCCGCGTTCCGAAACTTTACGCCGTCTGCAATTACAAAGCTAAAGGTGGAGAAGTTTATACTTGGGGTATCCTCGAAGAACATTTTGCAGGAGCCAAGGATGCCTGGAACGAGTTCTGTAACAACATGGATAGCACAGACGCTTTCCAGCTCGGCATGTCCACCGCACAAATGCACGAAAGCCTAAAACCGCTAAGCGGCCCCAAGTACAGCAACGTCGAGCCGCCTTTTGACAAGCTGGAACAATTGCTAAAAAATTCAACGGACACCGAATACGCGCCAGAACTCCGCAAACGCCTTCCGGAACTGCGTATCCGCTACAGCGATTTACTCCGCGAAACATTCAGCGACAAGACGATAAAAAAACAGCGCATCCACGGGGATTACCATCTGGGTCAAGTGCTCATTACACAAAGCGCAAACGGCACCAAGCATTTCGAGATTATCGACTTTGAAGGTGAACCCACGCGCAGCCTCGATTACAGGCGCACCATCCGCTCCCCCGCTGTCGATATCGCAGGAATGTTGCGCAGTTTTGCCTACGCAGGCGCCGTTGCAAAGGTCGATCCGAGCGAAGCTCAACAAGCCTTTATCACCGGCTACTCCAAGGTTTCAGGGATTTCCACCGATGCAATTGAAAAAGAATCCAAGCCCTACATTTTGGCCAAAGCTATTTACGAAGCATGCTACGAACTAGAATTTAGGCCCAACTGGTTCTGGATTCCCGCCAAAGCGCTGCTGGAACTGTAAACAACAAGCGCCCCGCCCGCATAAATTTCATTTTGATTCTAAATCCATTCTAAGGCGAAGCCATCAACATTTTCTATATTTGGCGCCATCATGACACCAGAAGAAATGGAACAGTTACTCCGTAAGGAAGCCTCAGAGCTCGTCAAAACCGAGCCGCTTTCGAAGTTGATGCTCGAAGAGCAAGTCCTTAACCGCAAAAATTTTGCGGATATGCTTTGCGTAACCCTAGCATGTCAACTCGCAGGTGAAGTCATCGACCGCGCGGAACTGGAGAAGATTTTCTGTTCCATGTACGAGAAATACCCGAATTTGCTCATTTCGGCAACGAAAGACTTGCGAGCAACCGTCTTGCGCGACCCCGCTTGCACAAGCTATTTGGAACCTTTGTTGCTATTCAAGGGATTTCAGGGATTGCAGGCTTACCGCGTTGCTCACGTACTGTGGGAAGAACACAGGCATTTTCCGGCCAAGATGATCCAGAACATCATCAGCCGCAAGTTCGGCATGGATATCCACCCGGCTGCAAAAATCGGCCATGGGCTTTTGATTGACCATGCAACGAACATTGTCATTGGCGAAACCGCAACCGTCGGGAACAACGTGAGCTTTTTGCATGGCGTGACCTTGGGCGGTACCGGTAACGAAATCGGCGACCGTCACCCCAAAATCGGAAACGGCGTAATGCTCGGTGCGCATGCCCAGTTGCTCGGCAACATCCACATCGGCGATGGCGCTAAGATTGGCGCAGGTGCAGTTGTGCTTTGCGATGTACCCGCCCATACGACTTACGCAGGAGTCCCGGCAGTTCAGGTTGGCCACCCGCACGATGAAATGCCAAGCTTCAATATGCAGCAGGACTTCACGCGCGACAAGGGGTAATAGTTGGCAGAACTTAGACCGCTTCGCTTTTAGAACTTAGAAGAAATCGAAGGATCTTAAGCAAAGCGAGAGGGAATCCATGCGAAAGGCGGACAAGATTAAATTCATAGGCGATAAGCTAGACGAACTGTTTCCTGATCCGCCGATTCCGTTAAACTACACAAACGCATTCACGATGCTTGTCGCGGTCGTTCTGAGCGCCCAATGCACCGACATCCGTGTGAACCAGGTTACCGAAGTTCTTTTCAAACTTGCCGATACGCCTCAAAAAATGATCAAGCTCGGCGTGGAACGCATTGCCGAAATCATCAAGCCCTGCGGATTTTTCAACACCAAAAGCGTGAACATCTACAAGCTTTCGCAAACGCTCGTCGAAAAATTCAAGGGCGAAGTCCCGCAAACATTCGAAGAACTTGAAAGCTTGCCCGGCGTTGGCCATAAAACGGCTAGCGTTATCATGAGCCATATTTTCAAGATTCCGGCCTTCCCCGTCGATACACACATCCACCGCCTTGCCGAACGCTGGGGTTTAAGCGATGGTTCCAGCGTCGAAAAAACAGAAGAGGATTTAAAAAAAGCTTTTCCCAAGGAAGAATGGGAAAAGCGTCATTTGCAAATCATTTATTTTGGTCGCACCTACTGCAAGGCCCGCGGGCACAAAAACGAAGAATGCCCGATATGCTCTGTAGTTGGTAGTTACTAGTTATTAGTTACTAGAGTTTTTAAGGTACAAGATTCTTTTATTTATCCATAATCATCGTGGCAATTCATCACCTTCTACGCGATGGTGGTGGCGGCGGTGGATTATGCGGTCCAGAACGGCGTTCTGCTCTACGAGAATCCTGATCGTCCGAGCTTGATGCCGGAGGAGGCGGAGGTGGGAAAGGGCGCCTATAATTCGACGAAGGTGGTGCCGAAGTTGTGCGAGGTTCCGCAGCCGATTTGTTCAAGCCCTGCGATGCTGGAACCGGCGCCAACGGGCGATTACCCCAAGAATTAGCACGTGGAGGCGGCGGTGCTGACGGACGCCTATAATTCGAAGGAGGCGGATTGTCTATTCGCAAACGCGGAGGAGCAGGCGGAGGATTATCAAAACGAATATGATGCACACGTCTCTGACGATGACGCGGAAGAGGCGGTGCATAGCGATGCGGATGGCGGTAATGCGGGCGACGATGCACCCAATCATAATAGAACGGATCCCAGCCCCAATAAACAAGACCAGCCCCAGTCCAAACCCCATTCACATAGCGCAAGCGAATATTGCCGTCAGAAACGACGTAATAAACGACACGCGGATCATATTCGGGAACATACACATATTCTTCGCGGACAGGCTGAATCGAAACATTTTCATCCACCGTCACAGAAACCTTGTCATCACTATTCAAATAGCCATTCTTGTGAGCAACCTTACGCATTCTCTGCACCGCATCCATCACATCGGCCTTTTGCATTTCAACCGCTTCACCAAGCTGATGAGACCAAGTCGCATATTTTGCCAACTTGCGAAGTACATCTGGGAACGGGATTAGCGCAATCACCGATTCATCGTAATCCAATTCGGCACGTTCAATCGCAGCAGCCAAATCGTCCCCCTTCAAATGGCGGTTTGCGGTTGCAAACGCAGATGCTCTCGGGAGGTCATCGCCATGCGTCGTGGCGTCAAGAACATGCACCAACAGCGGGTCAGGATAAAGCGCTATGGTCGAAACAAGCGTATCCAATTCCGCAGGCGTGTAACGGTTTTGCGCAAAGACAAATCCCCCCCAAAAAAACAACAGTCCCAAAAACAGACGAAACGACCGCACGGAAAAACTTGATTTCAAGGTTTTTTCTTTCATAGGAACCTCCTTATCCTAAAATACATCTATTGGATGCTCAAGACCAGCATACCGTTTCGTCCAGTCCCATTTTTTGGCCAAAAAAGCCTCATGTGCAAAAACAACTACAACATTTTACAGTGCGTAACCAGAAATTAACAAATCCTTTTGGCTTCTTCCATATAAATTTATTCAAGATGTTAGAGGATGCATATTATGAATATGTTCGTTAAAGCAACAGCCCTTGCAGGTTGCATCATTGGCTCAGGTTACGCACAGACCTACGATTTGCCCATTTTATTCATAGACTCCAAACAAAAATGCCTTGACTTTTACACCTTTGAAAAAATACCCGCCACCATAAAAGTCTTGGACGGGAAAACAAACAACGTCGCAGACAGTTCCAAAGGCATCCAATACGACATAGGCATCAAAGTTCGTGGATTTAATTCAGCAGCTTTCCCCAAACCAAACTACACCATCGAATTCCACGATTCAACGGGCAAAGACATAAACGTGAGCCTGCTCGGCCTCCCGCCTTCTGACGACTGGGTTTTGCACGGGCCTTATCTCGATAAAAGCATGATAAGGAACTCCTTTGCCCACTGGCTCTTCCGGCAAACAGGCCGTTACAGCCCGCGCACCAAATTTTTCGATCTGTACATCAACGGGGTCTATCGCGGCGTTTATGAACTTACCGAAAGAATCAAGCGAGGTAAATACCGCGTCAACGTGAGCAAGCTCAAAAAAACCGACATCGAAGGCGAGGAACTCACCGGAGGCTACATTTGGGAATTCGACTATATCATAGACAGGCACGGTGCAGGGCTTCCATCATACAATCCAGCAGACTTTCAAACTTCTGATGGAGTAAACGTCGTTTTGCGCTACCCCAAAAAAGAGAAAATTACGAAAGAACAGGAAGAATACCTAAAAAATTATTTGAACAATCTCGAAGCTTTAGTCAAGGACGGTAAAAACGGGAACGGATACGAAAACTACGTGGATGTAGCATCGACAGTGGACTATATATTGCATCAAGAACTCACAAACCATGCAGATGCCTATGTCTATAATTTTTTCATGTACAAGCCCAAGGATAGAACGGACGAGCATGGCAACAAGACCGTAGGCAAAACAACACTAGGCCCACCGTGGGATTTCGAACTAGCTTTTAAGAACAGTTTTAAGCCAGATAGTGGCAATAATGATAAAAAGGATACGAATTCCACCATAGGCTTCGATTTCCGAAGCACTAGTAGCTGGATAATAGAAAATAACTACAACAACTTCAATGTTTCAACGGGTTTAGGTTCGTACACACTAGCAGGATGGCTAATTGAAATGTGGAGGGATAGCGTTTTCCAAATCGAGGTGTCAAAACGTTGGGCGGAACTTCGCAGTGGCGTTTGGCACACCAAAACCATAGATGCCTATCTGGACTCCATGAAAACGTACCTGACGAGCGCCGCCGAAAGGAATTTCAAGCGCTGGCCAAATTTAGGGAAAGCAAGCGGAACCAATGACGAAGATCTGGAGCCTATGAAATACTGCGACACAAACAGGCCTCAAAAAGCGAGAATGATTATGGGCGGATACAACGCAGAAACTTGGGATGGAGAATTCGAACACGTCCGCAACAAAACAAAAGAAAGAATGAAATTGATAGACGAACTACTCGGATTTAAGGAACCGGAAAAACCTGTAGTCTTCGAACCCATCATCCATGAACCCGACTGGCAAGCGGAAATGGGCGATACAAGTAAAGCCCACATTGACGCCAATCATTTAAGCAGGCTTTCACCGGCGAATTTCTTTGTCGTGAACGGCGACCATCTCGAAATCAGCACGAGCATCGGAGGCACATTCGCCCTTGTTGACCTGAACGGAGCCGTTCTTTACAGGACCCACATCAAGACCGGAGTAACAACGATGGAGATTCCTGCCAAGGCAAGGAACAAGCATTGGATTGCCACGCTGAACGGCAAAATGTTGAACAAATAGCCGAGCTTAGATTCGAGCAGACCAGAAGGACCTCCCCCGCGGGATGTCCTTTTTTGTGAATTTTTGCCACATTTTTTAAAGAAATTTGCGGATGTCAGACTGTCAACACTTATAATGCATAATCTGTGATAAACGCATACTCCACCGACCTCATTATATAGATTACTATATGGAGTTTGGTAAAGGAGTATAATATGTTCAACAAATCAAAAATTTTCTTTTTTTGCATCGTTCTAGCGATGGCATTACCGATATTTGCGCAATCTTACGATTTGCCGCTAGTTATCGTAAACACGCAAAATAGGCAAGCTCTCCAGAAGGGAGCCGACAAGATTCCTGCGACAATGCGTATTCTGGACAACGGCACGAACAGCGTTGCCGACAGTTCCAAGGGCGAAAAATACAACATCGGCATCAAGATCCGCGGGCAGACTTCCGCAGACTTCCCCAAAAAGGGTTACGGCATCGAACTCAAGGCGCGCTCCTGCACAAACATCGCCGATACGGCCTGCCACGACACAAGCCTCAAGGTTTTAGGCATGCCCAAGAACGCCGACTGGGTGTTCCACGGACCATATGTCGACAAGACGCTCATCCGCAACGCGCTCGCCTACTGGCTCTACCAGCGCACGGGCCGCTACAGTTCCCGATTCAAGTTCTTCGAGCTCTACCTAAACGGGCAATACAAGGGCGTTTATCTGTTGCTTGAAAAAATCAAGCGTGCCAAAGCCCGCGTGCATATTGCGAAACTCAAGGACGAAGATATCAGCGGCGACGACGTGACCGGCGGCTACGTGCTGAGCATCGACAAGGTGGACAACAACTCTACACAGGGGCTAGACAAGGAAGGTTTCAAGAGTAAGGACGGTTCCCCTGTCGTGATGCGTTCCCCGAAAAAAGAGAACACCAACAAGCAACAGCAGCAGTATATCCAAAACTTTTTCAACAAGATTGAATCCACCTGCGACAACGGCGATGTAATGAGCAACGGGTGCTCCGACATCCTGGATATCGAAGCCGCGGTGGACTACGTCATCCACGAAGATGTCACCAACAACACCGACGCCTACATCTGCAGCTTCTACATGTTCAAGAACAAGGACAGCAAGGGCGGTAAGCTCCAACTCGGTGCACCGTGGGACTTCAACTTGGCATTCGGCGCATACCAGCGCGTTGGTGGCGAAAAGGCAGACGGTTGGCGTATTCCGCAGAGCGCAAATGACGGAGGCTTCGCTTTTGGCATGAACGAATGGTTTGTGGCAAAGTGGATACAGAACTTGTGGCGCAACAACACCTTCCAGCAAAAATACAAGGAACGCTGGGCAGAACTCCGCAGCGGTGTATGGCATACCAAGAATATCGACAAATTCATCGACTCGCTCAAGACAGTACTCAAGAACGCAGCCAACAGGAACTTTGAGCGCTGGCCGAACCTGGGCCAGTCTAGTGGCACCTGCGACGCCGACCCGATGGAATCCGGCAACAATAATGGCGGGAACAACGGTGGCATGTGGGGCGGCTGGGGCGGCGGCATGGGCGGTTTCTGCATGGGCATGAAAATGAATTACTATAACGAGCCCACGTGGGACGCCGAAATCGAGCACCTGCGCAAGTACGTGAAACAACGCTTTGCATGGATAGACCAGCAGATGAGTTTCAGCGAGCCCGCCTCCCCCGTAGTCACCGAAGCCCTCATCATTGACGACTGGAATTACTACGACAAGGATGACGATGATAACCCGACTACTTCGACAAATCCGAGTTCATCCAGCAGCAATACGAGTTCGTCAAGCCGTTCAAGGTTTTCAACATCTTCAAGCAGTTCAAATCCTGGGATAGCCGCCATCAGAGACCATCTGGAAATAACAAGACTGAACTTCTACACTCTCAACGAAAACAGAATTACCGTCCAGAGCGAGAGAGGCGGCATGTTCAGGCTCATGGACTTCAACGGCAACGTTCTCTTCGAAAAGCAAATCAACGCAGGCATGCAGTCGTTCCATATTCCGCGAGCGACCCGCAACCAGCACTGGATCGCAACGCTCAACGGCAAAATGATAAGCCGCTAGCTTAATTCGTTTTAGAATGACAAGACAGATGGCGGATCATCCTCGTCAAGCGAGGACAAGCGTCCGCCATGACGTTGTAAAACAAGAAACGCAAGCCAAAGCTGTATCGACATACAGCAAGAGCTCGCGTGACGCAGTATTGCGATTGCTATACACAATTCGGATTAGAACCGAGCGAGACAAGGCGCGAGCCCCCGTAGCGTACTAAGCGTACGTGAGGGGTTGAGCAACGCCGTATCGCGAAGGTTATAATTCGAATTTACTTTGTAGGATTAAAACTATCCTTCAAACCAACCGTACGGTTGAACACGAGGTGACCCGGCTTACTGTCTTCGCTATCGAGGCAGAAGTAGCCCTGACGCATGAACTGGAAACGGTCTTCGAGCTTCGCGTCGGCGAGAGCGGGTTCCACCTTGGCCTGCTTAATAACCATGGAGTTCGGGTTCAGGTAATCGTGCCAGTCTTCACCTTCCGGGACCTGAGCAGGATCTTCGAGCGTGAACAAGTTATCAATGAGGCGCACTTCGGCATCCACAGCGTGAGCTGCAGAAACCCAGTGGATCGTGCCCTTGACCTTGCGACCATCCGGAGATTCGCCACCCTTGCTGAGCGGGTCATAGACGCAGTGGATCACCTTGACCTTGCCGTCTGCATCCTTTTCGACGCTCTTGCAAGTGACAAAGTAAGCGCCCTTGAGGCGGACTTCGCCTTCCGGCTTCAAGCGGAAGTACTTCTTCGGCGGTTCTTCCATGAAATCGTCGGCTTCGATGTAGAGCACCTTGCCAAACGGAACTTCGCGCTTGCCGGCGTTCGGATCGTTCGGGTTGTTCTCGACTTCAATCATCTCGACCTTGCCTTCTTCCCAGTTGTCAATCACGAGTTTGACCGGGTCGATGACAGCCATCACGCGGTTAGCGGTCTGGTTCAATTCTTCGCGAATGCAGAAGTAAAGGAGGTTCACATCGACCATGGAGTCGGCCTTGGAAACACCGATGCGGCTGCAGAACTCGCGGATAGAGCTCGGCGTAAAGCCACGGCGGCGGAAACCGCAAACTGTCGGCATACGCGGGTCGTTCCAGCCAAGCACCGCCTTCGTCTGCACAAGTTCAAGGAGCTTGCGCTTACTCATCATTGTGTAAGTGAGGTTCAAGCGGGCAAATTCAATTTGCTGCGGGCGATTCTGCAAACCAAGTTCAATGAGGAACCAGTCGTAAAGCGGACGGTGGGCTTCGAACTCCAGCGTACAGATGGAGTGCGTGATGCCTTCGATCCAGTCGCTGATCGGGTGGGCAAAGTCATACATCGGGTAGATGCACCACTTGTCGCCCGTGCGGTGGTGCGTGCAATGCTTGATGCGGTAGATGACCGGGTCGCGCATGTTCATGTTCGGGCTTGCAAGGTCGACCTTGGCACGGAGGCACTTTTCGCCGTCAGCGTACTTGCCGTCGCGCATTTCGTGGAAGAGCTTCATGTTCTCTTCGACGCTGCGGTCGCGGTACGGGCTCGGGCGGCTGGGCTTGCCAGCATCGTTGCCACGGTATTCCTGCATTTCGTCGCGAGTCAAGTCTTCGACGTAAGCCTTGCCCATTTCAATCATCTTTTCGGCAAAGGCGTAAATCTGATCGTAGTAGTCGCTTGCAAAAAATTCTTCTTTCCATTCAAAGCCGAGCCACTTCACGTCTTCGCGGATGGAATCGACGTATTCCACATCTTCCTTGGTCGGGTTCGTGTCATCGAAGCGGAGGTTCGTAAAGCCGCCGAACTTTTTGGCGGTGCCGAAGTTCAAGCAGATGGACTTGGCATGTCCAATGTGAATGTAGCCGTTCGGTTCGGGCGGGAAACGCGTCAGCACGTGATCGCGCTTGCCGGTCTGGAGGTCGTTAACGATAATGTCCTGAATAAAATTCGAAGATTCGGGGATTTCCATATTTCAATCCTTTGATTTTTACAAGGGAAAATATAGAAAAGTGCGCAAGGTGAGTCATGCACGAAAACTTGTTTTCGTATATGCGAACCGCAGCCACGGACGCCGAAGGCGTCAAAAGTAGGAAGTAGGAAGTAGACAGAAAATAGTGGCTAATGTTTACTAGTCCATCACACAGCGGACGGAATTCCCATTAACTTTAAGGTCCTCGCCCATACTGATATCGCCATAAAAGTAACCCATTCCTACAATTAAAGCGTTGTCATCATCTAATTCCTTTGACGTCCAAAAATCCGTGCTAAAACCATTGATGCTGAAACTTCCTTTAGGGAACATTTCATCTGGAGGATTCCAACAGCCAACAGGCTGCACCGAGAAGCCATACTCATCAGGACCACCGCCATTTATATCTTTATAACCAACCCAGCCTTCCGATGATTTAAGAGCGTTTGCGGCCGTAGTAGAATCCCCTACTGCATTAATTAGGGTTTTCCAATCCTTTTCCGTCGGCAAATGCCAACCCGCAGGGCACGCTTTCATAGCATCCGCCCAAGTATAGATACTTCCGAACTCAGCGCAATTTGTAGAATCAAAATCTAAGCACAAACTCTTTTCCGTTTTGAAGTTTAAGTTTTGAGCCAGCCAAGTCTGCGAACCGATTTTCACGGTCTTGTAAGTTTGTCCGTCACGGGAATCGACCAGTGAACCTTTTACGACACTCGATGGGGGTATTATAGAAGATGATTTCTGCTCTATTTTTTTGCCACCGTCTTTTTGCGAATAGTCCTTGATGCAACGGACATTAAGCGCATAGTACGTATAGCTATCCGTGCGAACAACACTATCTTTGCAATAGTCGAAACACATTTCAACTTCCATGGATTTATCATCTTTTTCAGTCGTATGGAAACACGTTTTATACCCCTCTTTTTCGGTTACAGATCCAAATCCACGGAATACACCTACAGGACGCACAGTGAAACCAAATTCATCTGAGCCATTGCCATCTTTATCCAAACCAATTTTGGATTCGCAATCAAGCCAACCTTTTTTGGATTTCAGTTTTTTCCCAGCAACTGATGCTCCGCCCACAGCCAAGAACAAAGTATCCCATTCGGCTTCTGTAGGTAAATGCCAACCCACAGGACAAACCGTCTTCAAAGCTTGCCACTCATAAAGACGACCATTATGGGCGCAGTTGGCAGAATCGTCATCATAACAATTACTGTGTTCTGTTTCGTACTTTATATTTTCGGCCATCCATGTGTACTTGCCAAAAGTAACGGTCTTGTAAGTTTGTCCGTCACGAGGGTCTTTCATAACACCCCATGCAGACGATTTTCCCGAAAGGAAATCCGATGTTTCCGTCGGTGCTTGCGGCGGATCATTCTTTACACAACGAATGCTAAGCGATGAATTCTTAGTGATTTCTTCAATAGGTTTATCTTTCTGTCTATCATGCAAAACAAAAGCAAGCGCTTCATCCGCATCATATTTTGAAGAACTCCAGAAAAATGCGGCATTGTCCTTTCTATCATAACTATACTTATAAGGTTCATGTCTTAGACTCATTGGAAGTGCCGAAAAACCAAATTTATCCATACCATTACTGCCGTTTTTCCATCCCGTAACGGTCTTGAGTGCCACATGGGCAAAAGACGGACCACCAATGGTTTCTAAAAGGGTTCCCCATTCCTTGCTTGTCGGCAAATGCCAACCATCAGGGCAAATTCCCCGTACAGGTTCCGTCGGGAAGCATGCTTTTCTATAACCGCATCCCTTGCCATTTTCGGAATACACGGCAGCGCTGTCCATCGCGAGAGACCAAGGATAAAGGCGGCCAAACTTGGAACACGTGATTACGTCATCAATACCGCATTCGCTATATTCCGTTTCATAGTTCAAGTTTTCTGCCATCCAAGTTTGTTTGCCGATGGTGACAGTCTTGTAAATTTGTCCATCACGGGAATCTACGAGAAGGCTAGAATCAAGCTTTGAGCCTGAAGCGGCGACATTCGCTTGTTTTAAATGATTATCATCTAAATTTTCGTCCTTCACACAGCGAACCCTATTTCTTTCACCCTGTTTTTCGCTTGAGCTCCGATATGCCTTATCCGAATCACCATATACCCCTACGGAATACGCTAAACGATATCCATTTTCCGTAGAACTCCAATAACCACCGCCAGGGATTGCCGAAAAGCCATAATCATCCGTACCAATAGCAGTGCCATTCCACCCTGTTACAGTTTTAAGAGCCTTTCCTGCCGAGTCCATCCCGCCTACAGAAGCAAACAGGACATTCCATTCGATAAGCGAAGGTAAATGCCAACCTGTCGGACAAATACCTTGTACCGGATAATTCGGAATGCAATTCTTTTCGGCACCGCAACCCTTGGCATCCTGAGAATAGACTCCAGCACTATCCATGGCATCGCTCCATTTGTAATAACGCCCGTATTTATCGCAATAACTTGCACTATCCTTCTTTGTGCTGTCTTTGCTGCAGTAGCTATTTGGAGTCGCAAAGTTCAAGTTTTCCGCCATCCAAACCTGCTTGCCAATTTTTACGGTCTTATAGGTTCGACCATCACGGGCATCGGTAAGCGGAGAACCTTCTATCATCTTTTTCTTGCTGCCATCCGGCAAATCACCTTTGATGCAGCGAACAGGGAAACCATAGTCTTTAGATAAGGTATCAAAGAAAGCCTTATCGCTGTAATAAAGCAAGTACATAATATTCGCTTTTTCTTTGTCATTATCAAAGCTCCAGAAAAATGCACTTCGGCCCATTTTGCTATTCCAATCTCTTATAAAATAGCGGTCGTCCTGACCAAAAACGTTGATAGGATATGCAGAAAATCCGTATGCATCTGAACCATTTCCATGACCATACCATGCCATTGACGATTTAAGAGATTTACCAGCAACCGATTGTCCGCCCACGACTGCAAAAAGGGTATCCCAATCCACAAGCATAGGCAAGCGCCACCCCGTAGGGCAAGCCTCTTTCGCCAAGTTCCATGAATAGAGACGACCATTTTTAGCGCAGACACCTGTAGAGTCACCTCTGCAAATGCTTTTTTCCACGTTGTAATTAAGGTTTTGCGCCATCCAAGTCTGCTGGCCTATAGTAACGGTCTTGTAAACATGACCGTCGCGAGAATCGGTAAATATACCTTCGACAACACCTTCAACACGATTCGGCGGAACCGCAGACGTAGCAACAATACGATTATCACTAACATTGTGTTGCACACTCTCATCTTTAGTTTTTCGTCTTTGATCTTTAGCATTACTCAAGTCCAAGCCGTCCTTCACACAGCGAACAGACTTTTTATATTGTTTATTACTTTCCAACAGATTTGCATACTCACCGCGCATAGCAAGGTGAAGACCATGCCCAACACGATCAAAATGATAAACATCCTCGTTTGTCAAGCCCATGTAATAAGCTTCATGCTCTCCTTCAAATTTCGTAGAACTCCAAAATTCAGCCTTATCATTTTTTTCGGTAAACGAGCCCTCATAACTTTTATCATAAACTACAGGGAGAGCCGCAAATCCATAACCATCAGAGCCATTCTTTTCACCAGCCCAGCCTTTTTTCGACTTAAGCACTGTTCCCGCTATTTTTTCGCCACCCACTTCAGAAATTAAAGTCGTCCATTCTCTTAACGACGGCAAATGCCAACCATCAGGGCATACGCCTTGAACAGGAGGCTTCGGGTTACACCGTTGCGTATGACCCCAACCATCACCATCCTCATCAATCCACTTGTCTTCACATTGAATGGATTCATACCACGTATAGAAACGCCCATATTTTTTGCAATTTGCAACACTATCGCCATGGCAGGAACTATTCTTTGTTTCATAGTTCAAGTTTTCGGCCATCCAGGTCTGCGAACCGATCTTTACCGTCTTATAGGTATGACCATCGCGTGCATCTTTGAGAGGATCGGCCTTAACCACCCCAACTTTGCTAAGAACTTTAGGAGCATCATCTTTAAGGCAACGGACAGAATACCTAGATTCACTACCTCCATGACGCCAATCAACATCATCCAATTTCAAAGAAATAGCTTGTTTGCAACCAGCATAGTATCGGCACTCTGCGGTACTCCACCAATATGTATCATACCCTCCACTGTAGTACTTATTGTTTTTAGAACCGGTACCCGCAGGGAGTGCCGAAAAGCCGTAATCATCCGTACCAACGATACTATCCCTCCAACCCGTTCTAGACTTAAGAGCTGTACCGGCAACACTGCGATTACCAACGGCAACAAAAAGATCTTCCCAATCTTCTAGCGAAGGCAAGTGCCAACCAACCGGGCAAGCCCCCTTGGCATCATACCATTCATAAAGACGACCATATTGAGTACAGTTGTTCGGATTGTCGTTATAACAAAAACTTTCTTTTGTCTTGTACCTGAGATTTTCGGCCATCCACGTTTGAGAACCAATCTTCACAGTCCTGTAAGTTTGTCCGTCACGAGAGTCTATCAATAAAGCGGAATCAGGAACAACATTACTCTTTTCCTTCACATCTTGGTTGGTGCGTGGCGATGTCTCTCGCGTTTCATCTTTAAGGCAACGAATAGAAGAAGCACTGCTATCTAAACCGCTTGTACGATCGGTTTTACCTTCGAGCATGGAAACAGTTCTCAAGCAATTTTCTTTAGAATCACACTCCGTAGAAGTCCAGAAATCGGCGGCTTCGCCCAACTTTTTGAACTCACGATTTTTCCATGATGATTTGTAGCCCGCCGGGAGCACAGAAAAGCCATACAAATCAGAGCCTTTTTCTTCATCCTTCCAATCGGTCTTGGACTTAAGAACCAAATCCGCAATAAATTGCCCGCCCACCGTAACAAACAACTCATCCCATTCCTGTAACGATGGCAGGTGCCATCCCACAGGGCAAACATTCTTTGCCGCAGCACGTCCATAAAGGCGACCGTATTTGGGGCAGTTACTCGAATCATGAGCAAAACAGAAGCTGAGTTCCGTTTCGTAATTCATATTCTCGGCCATCCATGTCTGAGCGCCGATTTTTATGGTCTTGTACATTTTTCCATCACGTTTATCCGTGAAAGTTCCTTGGTTTGCAGAGATATTCGCACTCAAAACGGAATCAACATGAATTTGAGTCTTGGAGGAATCGACTACGATTTTATCGTGCTTTTTTTTCTCCACACGTTCAGCCTCTCCCAGAAGGCATCGAACATGCATGCTCTCTGATTTGGCGTTTCGTTTTAAATTTGCAGAACCATCCTTAGAGGGCATATCGATGTGATAAGCGTTATATTTATCGTCCTCCGTCGAGCTCCAATAATCTGGCTCCAACGCCAAGAAACCCAATTCATCCGTGCCATCGACTCGGTAAAATTCAATACCCGGGCCACGCATTCTTTCTCCGCCAAAACCACTTGCTTTTCCCCTGAGCATCTTACCAGCAACAGAATTTCCTCCAGCAAAAGAAATCAGCGTTTTCCATTCGGCTCGTGTCGGCAAATGCCAACCATCCGGGCAAGCATTTACAGCGGCATCCCATGTGTAATAACGTCCTGATTCAGTACATATCACTAAATTACAGGAACTTTTTTCAACGCTATAGTTTAAATTTTCCGCCATCCAGGTCTGCGTACCGATTTTTACCGTCTTGTACACTTGATTGTCGCGCAAATCGACAAGAAAATCCCCTTCCATTCGAAAACCCCGAGCAGCAGGAATTGTCGCATTCGAAGACGAACTCACAGACTCTGCGGAACTGTTTAACTCTGCAGAACTGCTGGAATTTGGAGTTTCAGCCTTGACGCAACGAACAGAAAGCCAACGATCATCACCCACACTTTCAATATTGGCCTTGCCACTATAATATTGAAGGTACATAGTACCCCCATCATTCCAAAAGAACGCTGATTTACCCTCAGTACCGTAATTTGATTCTCCATACTTAGCCCCTGCAGGGAGAGCAGCGAACCCGTAATCGTCTGTACCATTTCCGCCGCCAATCCAGCCTTCCGCAGATTTAAGATATTTACCGGCAACAGATTCCCCACCTATCGAAAAAATCAGAACGCTCCAATCGAGTGCCGTCGGCAAACGCCAATCAGCCGGACAAGCCTCTTTTGCCGATTTCAATGAGTAAAGGCGACCATATTTAACACAGTTAAGAGCCTTATCGCCATAGCAGTAACTACCAGGCATTTCATAGTTCATATTTTCGGCCATCCAAGTCTGTTCGCCAATTGTCACCGTTTTATAAATCTGTCCGTCACGGGAATCAGTAAACGTTCCTTTGGCAACAGCAACAACCTTACTTTTTTTTAGCGATTCATTCATCGAATCGCCACATGCCATAAGCATTGAAAAAATTACCGCGCAAGACAAAGAAGATAATACAATACGCTTAATCATCATTCAAACCTCCACAAAATTAATCCTTAACACAACGAACTGAGCGACTATACTCAATTCTCGAAACATTCCAATACGCAATAAAACTATCATACAAGAAATCCACATCTTTCACAAACGAAGAGTTCGATTGATCCGTAGTCCAAAAACCGCCATAACGACCTTCCGTTTTATATCCCCAAGCACCTTCCTTATACCCACCCGGAAGAACGGAAAAACCGTAATCATCGGAACCTACGACACTTATCGGTTTATCTAATTTGTCTCTATGAACATAATCACCCTTTTTCACTTCTTCGACATCAACAACTTTATTCGAAGGAGCCCATTTTTCCTTGGCTTTCAGAAATTTTCCGGCCCTCAAGAATCCATCGCGATACCACTTTTTCCCTCCCACAGCAACAAATAAAGTTTTCCATTCCTCAAGCGAAGGAATGTGCCAACCAAGAGGGCAAACACCACGCACAGGAAATTTCGGAGTGCACATACCACGATTATCATTAGAATAGCCACATCCCTTGCCATTTGTAGAAAAGACAGCCGCGCTATCCATAGCATCCTCCCAATTGTAAAGGCGACCATATTTGACGCAATTACTATCCGCATTGTTGTAACAGGAACTGCTATCCGTTTTGAAATTAAGGTTTTGCGCCATCCAAGTTTGCGCACCTATAGTTACGGTTTTATAAGTTTGTCCATCTCGTGCATCGATGAGGAGATTACTCTCTCGTCTTTCGTCTCTACCCTCTCGTCTGACATCCCCCTTAACGCAACGAACCGAAAATCCACTCTTTTTTAGACCACTATTTAAATCAGCCCTTTCGCTGTAGTATTGCAAAAACAAGCCATACGCATTTTCCGCATTGTCCTCCTTAGAACTCCAGAAAAATGCATAAGCGCTATCGCTATTGTAATTGCCATTGTCAAAACGCACTCCCGCCGGAATCGCCGAGAATCCATAATCATCGGTACCATTTCCAAGGCTAAGCCAGCCACTTGCCGATTTAAGGAATTTTCCACCCGAAATTTGGCCGCCCACAGTCATAAGCAACAAAGTCCAATCTTCATCTGTTGGCAAACGCCAACCATCCGGGCACGATTCCATTGCCGCGCTCCACGTATAAAGCCGCCCGAAATTCGAACAGTTATCTTCATTATCGTCATGGCAATAACTTTCATCGGCCTTGAAATTCAAGTTCTCAGCCATCCAAACTTGCTCGCCAATTTTAATGGTCTTGTAAATTTGACCATCGCGGGAATCCTTGAACGATTCATAATTTAGGGATTTATTAAAACCGCTTTCTTCGCTTTTCTGCGGCAAATTTTTAGCGGAACTGCAAGCACTCACAACAGCAAGCAGCGAAGCGCTAACAACAGATATCAAAACAACTCGTTTATGCATAAAACCCATCCTTTACTTAGGGTAATAAATACAAAAATAGCTAATAAACTACCTCTCTTTTTAGGTAAAAAGATTTTTCGGAAATTCAAAAAATTCACTGGATGGGACTAGCCCCAACCTCTTTGGCTCAGTCATACCCAAACAAGTTTGCCCGCGACACTCGCCTTTGGAGGTTGTCTATCGGGCTGCGCCCTCCAGGATGACAACCCTAAGCTCTAAGTTCTAACCAACTTCCGACTTCCCACCGCCTACTGCCTACTGTTTACTAACCACCAACCACTTCCTACTGCCTACTGTCTACTTCCTACTGCCGAGAAATCACTGGATCCTTCGGGCATTCGCCCTCAGGATGACGTTGCAAATGTTCTATATTATTGGCGGGGTGCCGTACCCATGTCGGCTGAGATTATACCCCTTGAACTTGGTTCGTAATTGAACAAAAGGAACGTTTATGTCTGAAACCAATGGCTTTTTCAAGCCGTTTCCGCAGTCTCGCAAGATTTATGTACCCGGTAAGCTTTTCCCGGATTTGAAAGTCGCCATGCGCGAAATTTCGCTCGACGACCCGAAATGCCCTGTACTCCCTGTTTACGATACGAGTGGCGCTTATGGCGACCCCGACAAGACGATCGATGTAAAGAAAGGACTTGAACGCATCCGTGAACCATGGATCCGCGAACGCCAAGAAAAGGACGGCGGACACAAGACACAGATGCAGTACGCCCGCGAAGGCATTATCACGCGTGAAATGGAATACGTGGCCATCCGCGAAAACCAGAAGATGGACGAAATTTTTGGCAGCAGCGGTGATGCCATCACGCCGGAATTCGTGCGCAAGGAACTCGCCGAAGGCCGCGCCATCATCCCTGCCAACGTGAACCACCCGGAATGCGAACCGATGATTATCGGCCGCAACTTCCTCACAAAGATCAATTCCAACATCGGTAATTCTTCTGTCGCTTCTTCCATCGAACAGGAAGTCGAAAAGATGGTCTGGTCCGTGCGCTGGGGTGCAGACACGGTGATGGACCTTTCGACCGGCAAGGACATTCACGAAACGCGCGAATGGATTTTGCGCAACAGCCCCGTGCCTATAGGAACGGTGCCGATGTACCAGGCACTCGAAAAGGTGAACGGCATTGCCGATGACCTCACGTGGGAAGTGTTCCGCGACACGCTTATCGAGCAGGCCGAACAGGGCGTCGACTACTTTACGATCCATGCAGGACTTTTGCTCAAGTACATTCCGTTTGCACTCGAACGCACGACGGGCATCGTGAGCCGTGGCGGTTCTATCATCGCCCGCTGGTGCATGGTCCACAAACAAGAGAACTTCCTTTACACGCACTTCGACGAAATCTGCGACATTCTCGCAAAGTATGACGTTTGCGTTTCTTTGGGCGATGGGCTGCGTCCGGGTTCCATTGCGGATGCAAACGACATGGCACAGTTCTCCGAACTGGATACCCTCGGTGAACTCACCGAAATCGCTTGGAAGAAGGGCGTACAAGTTATTATCGAAGGTCCGGGTCACGTGCCGATGCACAAGATTCGCGAAAACATGGACCGCCAGATTGAAATGTGCCACAACGCGCCGTTCTACACGCTTGGTCCTCTCACGACAGACATTGCACCAGGTTACGACCACATCACGTCTGCCATCGGTGCCGCCATGATTGGCTGGTACGGTACGGCCATGCTCTGCTACGTGACACCCAAGGAACACCTGGGCCTCCCGGACAAGAACGACGTGCGTGAAGGCGTGGTGACATACAAACTTGCCGCTCATGCAGCCGACCTTGCCAAGGGCCACTTTGCAGCCCACTTCCGCGACGATGCTCTTTCGCGTGCCCGTTTCAGCTTCCGCTGGAATGACCAGTTCGCACTGTCGCTGGACCCGGAACGCGCCGTAGAATTCCACGACGAGACGCTCCCGGGCAATGGCGCGAAGTCCTCGCACTTCTGCTCGATGTGCGGCCCGAAGTTCTGCTCGATGCGCATTTCCCGCGATATTCAGGAATATGTAAAAACAGGCAAGCTCGATCCGAACAGCGACCCACTCAAATAACAATAACTTTATAAATAAAAAAGTCCAATTTGGAGGTGTCTATGGAAAACGCAAGAAAAATTCTCAATGAATTTATCAAGACCAAGTTCTCCGACCCGAACGAACTGAAAAAAGAATTGTTCAAGGCCGGCGTTGCAGCCTTGGATGAAGGCTGGACGTTCATGGACGCCTCATTCCAGTTGGGCGGAAAGGCTAGAGACGAAGGTCTCTCTCCTGATGAAGTTGAAACAATTTTGCGAAACGCATTCTCCGAAGAAAAGCGGAGAACGGAGCGCGAAGAAGAACAGAAGGCCGCAGCTCAGGCAGCATCGGCTCCAGCTCCTGCAGCACCGCAACCGAGTGCAGCCCCAAGCTCCTCCATGAGCCAGACGATGAGCGCGCCAAATGTTGCCCCGATGGGACAAACCATCATCTCGCCGATTTCAGCAAGCATGATGCAGCAGATGATCGCGCTCGGGCTCGACAACCAGTCTTTGGAATTGTTGCAGAACTTCAAGATTGACCCCGAAGCACTCTCGATTCCATGGCCAGCTCCAGACTGGCGTAAAGACTTTGCGAAGTTGCTTGCGGCCACATTCAAGCCTGACGAGACTGTAGAATTCAAAATTTCAAACACGCCGAACAGTTCCTGCGAACTTGTTTCAAATATTATCGGGCAAGACGAAGCGCTCAAGAAGATCATGAAGCAGCTCGACAGCCCGGACGGAGCGCTTTTGACCATCAACGCCGTCAAGAGCAGCGAAGATGCCACCGACGAAAGTTGGCACTACCGTTACGTTGTCGTAGACAACCCGAAAATGACGCTTGCAAAGCAGCTCGCCTATTACAAGGCATTGAACCTTCCTTGCGCGGCCCTCGTGAACACGGGTGCAAACTCCGTTCAAGCCTGGATTAAAATCGAAGCACACGACCTCGATGAATATAACGAACGCGTGAACTTCCTCTTCCAGACGCTTGAATCGCAAGGCTTCAAGGTCGATGACGGCAACCGCAACCCAGACCAAATGGTTCGCATGCCAGGCGTGCTCCGCAATGGGAAACAGCAATACCTTATCGCTTTGGAACAAGGTGCCAAAAACTTCACGGAATGGCAAGAATGGGCAGAATACTCGCTTGACGGAAAACCCCTCATCGAACTTGCTAGCGATTCAGAAGTTGCCCCCAAGAAAGACGCCACCATTATCGAGAACGTACTGCGCGCCGGTGAATTTTTCTTGTTCACAGCACCACCCAAAAGCGGAAAATCGCTTGCCCTCATGGACATGGCTCTTTCAATCTGCTATGGCGAAGACTGGCTCGGCAACACGACAAATGAAAACGACGTTTTGTTCATTAACTTGGAACTCACCAAGTCCGTGTTCCTGAACCGTCTCTTTTTGCTAGGCGAAAGACGCAGGCTTCAGGCTAATACATCCAAGTTCGGTTTCTTGAACCTCCGTGGAACAGCCCTTACTCCGCTTGAAATTGCACAACTTATTGCCAAAAGAATCCAAGGCGCCAAAAGGCTCGAAAACCACAATTACAAGGTTGTCGTCATAGATCCGATTTCAGCAGTACTGCACAATCCGAAATCATCAAGACTTAGCGGCTCCCCGCACCAGATTCTTATGCAGATGATCGATTCGATTATCGCGCTCACGGGTTGTGCGGTCGTAACCTCCACGAACATCAACGAATATCCTTACCTCGAAGCTCGTGCCGATAGCGTCATGTCGCTCTCGCCTGTGGAAGGTAGCCTCAACACGTACCAAATCAACGGTTCGTTCCGCGAATTTCCGAAAACGCTCGCCAAGGAATGTTCCTGGATTTATCCGAGATTTATAGTTTAAACATTTAACACGATTTTAAAGATGTACAAACAAAATAATCGTTTTCCACACCGTACCGAAGGCAACAGAATCGGCAAACCCCTCACCGGAGGCAAGTTCCACGCTTCCAGAAAACCGGATGTCCACAAGGACGATGAATTCGAAAAGAAAACCGCAAAGGCCGACAAGCCTGTTGTCCGTAAAATTCTTTCGTTCGACGACATCAAGGCGCAAGTTTCTGCATGGATGGAAAACGACCGAATTCCAGGAAAATTGCAAGCTTGGTTCACAGCCGACGCGACTCCTGAAAACTCCGACTGGAGGATTGTCAAGGAATACAAAGGCGCTCAAGAAAACCTAGTCATTGACGCCCCCTCCCGCGACATGAAGCCATTAGAGCTTGTGAACCGCGTCATGGAACAGCTCCACAAGGACCATCTGCGCATCTTCAAGAAAGCTTTACGCCAAATTTGGTTCCGCGCCACAGGCGACGGACGTTTTGCGCTCCTCGTACAAGTAAACGTGAAGGGCAAGATTTCGGCACACGGCTACAAAACGTTCGTCGATTTCCTTGAACGCAGTTGCCCCGAAGTCATCAGTTGCCACCAAATCCAGTGCCTCCCCGACCGCCTTTTTGACCCCATCAATGCACAGGGCATGAAGGTCGAATGCAAGTGTGCATTCGGAAACAGCTTTATGCCGATCGCATCGACCGGTTTCTGCATGCATGTTTTGGACTGGACCCCCCGCATCAAGGACGCCTGGCTAAACCTCCCCATGCGCATCAAGGATGCCATCCACCCGAACCGCGAAGACCGATTCTTTGAATTCTGCTCAGGCTCGTCTTACGTTTCCGCGTCGCTCGCTCCTTTCTTTAAGCAAGTCGAAGCCCTCGACTGCCGCGAATCGGCCATGCAGTCATCCAAGCTGAACATCCGTAACATCGCGACTCAGAACATGCGTTTCCACCGCAGCCACCTGGATGCAAACTTCATCTCCAAATTTTTCTCCAAGAGTGAAAACGCCGAAGGCCGCTGGACATTCTACATCAACCTGAGCACCGAAGATACAATCACTTCGGAAATGGTACTCTCGCTCGCCGGATCGCGCCCCGAAAGAATTCTCTTGCAGACCGGCAACCTTGAAACCGCATCCAAGGCTATCAAGTCGTTCAGAAACGAAGGCTACATGCTCCGCAAGAGCATCCCGTTCTACTTGGAACCGGGTCGCGGAAATTTTGAAATTCTATTCCTCTTTGTACCCGATAGAGTGGGCATTTTGGGTCAAAATCCAGCCCTTGCACACCGTTCCCGCAACATTCAACGCCCTAAGGAACGCCTCCAGAGCTCAAAAATGTCGGATATTCCTCATTTTGTGCAAAAAACGCCCTCTTTTAAGCAAAGAAAAGATTAAATTAATATTAGACAAAAATTATTTGATTAGGGAAAAGTGTATGCGATTTTTAAAATGTGCTTCGATTTGCCTTGGTCTTTCGGCTCTAATTGCATCTGCCTATGTAGTTAAAAAAGGCGATACCCTCTGGGACATCAGTGGTGAATTTTTAAACGATCCGTTTGCCTGGCCGGACCTCTGGGAAAACAACAGGCACATTCAAGACCCGCACTGGATTTATCCGGGCGACTCCATCAATTTAGGTGATGGTATCAAGGACGACGGAAACCGCCTGCCCAAAACAAGACCTTGCGAAGCTGCCGTTGCCGATTCCAACTTGCCCAAGAACATCCAGGCCGTAGGCTGCGATGAACGAGACGCCCGCAAAGGCGATTTCGAGAACATGCTCGGGAATCTCCGCGACAAGGACAAAAAGCAAAAGCGTAAAAAAGCCGCAGACGCATATTTCTACCAGAAGCGTCCGGAACCGAAGATTTTCAACGGTTACTACCAAATTCTCGCTCCCGAAATCTACACAATCGATTCTCTCAAGAAAGACAAGCGATTCTTCTCTATCCGCTCCGGCGAAAAGAAGGAACCGATTATCCACATTCCTGAATCCGAAATCGTCGTTGGTATTGGTCGCAAAACCGATGCAACTGTGAAGAAAGGCGACTTGGTCGAAATTCTGGATGCACGCGCAATCGAAGTCCCGACCAACAAAGACAAGAGTTTTGACAGATTCGCATTGATCAGACTTTCGGGCTATGCAAAAATTACCGCAGTTGGCGATACGCTCTCCAGAGCAAAGATTGTCCAAAGCTTTAGAGAAATCAAGACTGACCATTCTAAAGCTCGCCTGAAACAACCGCTCAATGTGCTGAACGTGTCCGGCTACACTGCCGTTCCCGAAGTAAAGCTCGAAGAAATGGCAATGATCCGCTATACAATGGACCCGATGCTCCTCATCGGTTCTTACGCCTACATTTTAGTAGACAAGGGTACAGTTCATGGCTACAACACCGGAGATGCCATCGCCATTTGGGAAGAAGACAAATCCGATGCAGGTCTCCCGCCGAGACTCCTTGGACGTGGCGTGATAGCAAGAGCGACCGACAAAGAATCTACAGTTCTCGTTCGTGAAGTTTACTCGAACAGCCGCCACATTGAAATTGGACACAAGGTCTCCGTGACCCATCAAGCAAACCTCGCCCAGTGACAAAAAATTTATTGATTATCATTGGCGTCGCGATTTCGATTCTAGCCATCCTCATGGCTGGGAGTGTCCTTATACTCAATTATCCTGAATTGTCAGCGCATATTCCATTCTAGGGAAGTGAGCTTCCAATGCGGATATCTCGTAGCAATCTTCTTTTTCTTTCCTTTTTTGCGGGAGGAATTGTTTTACCAACAGCAATCCTCTCGTTTTTGAGTGTACGCAATATCCAGAACGAAGCGTACCTCGCCCAGAAGAACTACAACGAAAGCACAGAGACTTTCCGCGAGCAGTGCGAATCGACCATCAGCAAAGAACAGAGCAAGATTTTTCAGGAAGTCAAATCGGCATCTCTGTACCTTTACGAACAGCCGCACAGCCTTCTAGATTTCGGCAACGCTACGCAGTTCAAGACGGTAAGCGGCATCGAGGCCATGTTCCTATACAACAACGGGACACTGATTTACCCCGATATTTCGTCCAAGCACTTTTCAAAGACTTCGGACTTTTCAAACAGTATCGCAAGTCCGTTTGAAAAGATGATTTTCCGCGAAGAAGTCACCTCGGCCATGCCGCAGCCTGTAAATCTCTCGCGTTCGGCTCGCCAGCTGCGGTTCTCGTTCGAATCAAAAGACGACCACATCCAGAACATCCTTGGACTTGTACGCATCGCCTATAAAACCAAGGAATACGACGAAGCGCTCCGCCTCCTCAACGTTCTTGAAGAGCACCCGCACCAGCAGGGCTACCTGCATTCGGACCTCACGCGTTCGGTGAACTTGCTGCACTTCGAAATTCTCGTGGCGCAAAAGAAGCACAAAGAAGCCGAAGACTACACCCTCGCGGTATTGAACCAGTTTCTGCAGAGCAAGAACATCGAGAATCTGCCCTCGGCAAAATTCTTTTTCGAAACAGCCTTTACGCAAATCCTCTCTTTCGAAAACTTGAGTCAAGAAAAACGCGAAGCGTTCTGGAACTTGCGAGAAAATTTCAACCGCCAGCTTGGCTACATGGATGTATTCTTTAACAACAAAGAAATAGTCCAAGCCCTCTTGAATAAAGAAGCTAACTCCAAAAGCGGCATTGATATCATGAGCAACAGCAAGGCGACGTTCATCAAGATGAGCTACCCCATACTCTCCGGGGACCAAGTTGTTCTTGCCAAGGTAAACATCGAAGAATATCGCGAACGCATGCGTTCCAAGCTAAAGACTTCGGCTCAAGGCTGGAAAGGAATCCCCTATTCCATCACCGAAGGGTCGGACAAGACTTTAATCCTCGGCCATGTTTCGGACAGTTCCGCCATCATGACGCAGGTCCAGCTCGACAAGATTATTTCCTGGAACCTCACTTTATACGAAAAAGGTTTGAGCGAAATCAAGAAAGAAACACGCAAGCGCATGTTCCTCATGTACGGGCTTTTATCGTTCTCGCTCATTACAGTGCTACTCGGTTCTATCGTGATGTTCAGATTCCTCACGCAAGAGCATAAGCTGTTGGCCATGAAGGCAAACTTCCTTTCGAGCATTTCTCACGAACTCAAGACGCCGCTCACCTCCATCAAGATGTTTGCCGAAATGATGGCTCGCGGGCGCGTGCAAAAAGTAGAGAAAGTGCAAGAATATTCAGGGCTTATCGGCAAGGAAGCGACCCGACTCGAGAACTTGATTGGCGCCATTTTGAACTATACGCGCATGGAACACGGCAAGAGCGGATTCCATTGGGAAAAACTTGACTTTTCTGCTTGCGTGCAAAAAGTTTTTGATAGCGTTGAAGATATCGGTGTCGAAAAAGGACTCCTATTCCACACCAAGATTGAACCCAGTTTATATATAATCGGTGATTACACGGCTCTCTACAGCCTGGTGCAAAACCTTATCGAAAATGCGATTAAATACACAAACGCACCCGGCAACATTACCATCACGGTAGTACCCGCCGAGGACAGGGTCGTTTTCTCCGTTGCAGATACAGGAATCGGTATTCCTTCTTCGGAACAAAAAAATATATTTAATGATTTTTATAGAGTCGGTGACGAAATGACACGCAGCACGAAAGGCTCTGGCCTTGGCCTTGCCATTGTCAAGCGCGTAGCCGAAACGCACAAGGCCACCATTTCACTCACCAGCAAACCCGGCAAGGGCTCCACCTTTACCGTACGATTCAAAAAGGCAGAATGATTATGCAACACAGAATCCTCATTGTTGAAGACGAAGAAATCATCCGGCTTGGGCTCCAGGACAACTTCGAGCTCGAAAATTACGAAGTCGAAACGGCATGCGATGGCGAAGAAGCAATCGCCAAAACGGACTCGTTCCAACCGCACTTGATTTTGCTGGACGTGATGCTTCCCAAGAAGAGCGGCTTTGAAGTTTGCCGATTCATCCGCAAAAAGCACCCGGAATGCATCATCATCATGCTCACCGCCAAAACGGAAGAAACGAGCAAGGTTGCAGGTCTCGACATGGGCGCCGATGACTACGTGACAAAGCCGTTCTCGATTCTGGAATTGCTCGCTCGCGTGAAGGCATTCCTCCGCCGAATCGACCTCCAGAAAGCTCCCGCCAAGCAGCTTTCATCCGTGGACGCCATAGACTTTGCCGACATCCACATGGATTTCAAGAAGTTTGTCGCCACCAAGGGCGGTGTTCCGTTGGAACTTTCCACGAGGGAATTCCAGATTCTCAAATATTTCTGGCAGCGCCGCGGCGAAGTCATTTTGCGCGAAGACTTGTTGCAAGACCTCTGGGGTTACACTCCCGACAACATGCCCTCTACAAGAACAATCGACAACCACATTGTAAACTTGAGGCGCAAACTCGAAGACGACCAAGCAAATCCGAAAATCATCCTTTCCATCCGCGGAGCAGGCTACAAGTTCGATGCATAATCTTTGGCTAAACAAAAACAACGCATTCAAGGCGTGGATTTTTACAGTCCTCGCCCTCTGTTCGCTGTTCTCTAGCCAAGCTTTTGCTAGCAAAATGGCTTCGCAACTCCAAGAAGCCATTTACCTCTTCGAAATGAAAGGCGAAGTCGATGAATCGGTCCGATTGCTCGAAAAAATCACGCGGCAAGGCGATGACGACGACAAGGAATCCGCATTCTTCTACCTCGGAAAAATTTACGATCTCGCCAACAACAAGGCTCAAGCAAACCACTTCTACGGTCGCAGCCAAGCCTTTACCAAAACCACAAGCAAAGCCTACTGGCTTGCCGGTCGTGATGCAGCAACAAGCTATTCTCCAGAAAGGCTTTTGCAAAAGACCATTACGCTGAAAAGCCCCATCCGCAAATTCTTCGATGGCAAAAACGCCAACATTCTTTTCGAAAACGGCCACATCGCCAAAATCGAAAACGGGAAAATCGTTGAAATAGCATCGAAGCTCGACGAATCTAGCCACTTGCTACAAATCGATTCCGACGGCATGTGGTACCAAAATTCCACACGCGACTCGCTCTTTTACAAACCGCACAATTCGCCCAATCAACAAATTTCTTACGTCGTAAAAAACATCAACCAGTTCACCGCCATAAACGGAAACGCCATAGCAATATCCGAAAAAGGATTCTACATTCTTGATCGCAAGGGTACAATTCTCAAGAACAATACCGACTATACCTCTTGCCAATTGCAAAACAACCAGTTCATCAACGACAACTTTATCATCAATTGCACCGACAACGCACTTCACTTTATTTCGGCAAGTTCAGCAACGGAATCATTCACCATCGCGCAATACGATATTATCCAAAAAACTTATATCTATAAAGATTACATTTATCTAATTTCGGGAAACATGCTGTTCTGCTACAATGTGCAAGACCCTAAAAAAACGCTCTGGCGAGCTGAGGTCGGGAACGTAGAAAGCATCCAAATTTTTGAAAATAATATCGTCACGCTTGAAGCTTCTGGAAAAATCACATTGTACGATCAGGCTACAGGCGCCGTACTTTCAACAGTCCGAGCAAACGCATCGAACATATATACGCTTGCACAAGGAACACTTGGACTATTCTCCAACGAAGGTTCCGTCATCACCGTCGATACGTTACTCCGTCCATTGTGGGGGTTCAACTTAGCAAAGCCCCCCATGACACGCCCGATTATCAAGAAGCGCTATATTTACGTTCCCTTTAGCAACCGAAAAATTTTTGCTATTGACGCCCACTATTACGGACAACGTCCTTTATATTCAAGCAAGCTAACATCGCAAGCCGTGCATTTGGCAAAGCAAAAAAAATGGGATAAAATTCCGCCCTATCTCGAAATGATTCTTGAAAACGAGCCCGGCAATGCCGAAGCACATTTCTTGAAAGCGTTCAACCTAGAACTCAAGGAAGCCCCCGAAAAGGACCGTCAAAGAGCATGGGCCGAAGCCGTGAGACTTTCTACCGGAAGTCCGCAAATCGCGCGCATTGTGTTAAGGTATTACAGCAAAGTCATCGGCGCCAACTATGCAAGCCAGCTGAACATTTCTCCGAAAACATTGTACCCGCAATTACTGGGTTCCAAAAAGAACCTTTACATGGTGGACCCAGCCACAGAGCAGCTCATTTGCATCAATGCAGAAACGGGCAAACAGCGCTGGACCAAGTATATCGGGAAAATCGGGAATGCCCCGGTGATTCAATCTGACGAAAACACGATACTCATTTCGACGGGCTACCAGATGAGTATCTATGACATAAACAAGGATTCGTTCAACAAGCCGCTTCAGCTTCCCGGCAAGGCTTTCAACTTCACACTCACCGGGGATTACATTTACGCCTCCACTTGGAACGGCTTTTTACTAAAGATTTCACGAACCTCTAATAGCATAATCTGGTCACGCAAAGTCTATTCGATGCCGTTCCATATCGTAAAGCTAAACCGTTTCTTGCAACTGTGCAACCTCGATGGCGAACTCATGCGCTTAAACGACGACAACGGGCTCACCCTAGAAAAATCAACCTATAAAGTTCAAGTGAATATCACAGCTATGGAAGGTGTAGACTCCACGCTCGTTCTTGTTTCTAGCACAAATAAACTATTCTTACAGAACATCAAGCACAAGGACTTTAGCCCCACGCAAGTGCTTATGGAAAATCCCATCGTTTCGATGCAAGTGCTCAAAGATCAAGGCGAAAACAAAATTATCATTTCGCTTTCGGACCAGTCGATTTACCTCTATTCAAGCATTGGCACTCCGCTCTGGAAATACCAAGGGAAAAAATCGATTTTCTCAAAACCATTCATTTACGACGGAAAAGCATGGATAGACCAAGGGAACGAAATCATAGCCATTTCACTCAAAACCGGAAAGGTCGTCATGACGTTTAACACACCCGGCGGAGCAGGTACTCCACTTATTATGAACCACACATTGTTCAGTGCCTCCCCAAAACGTGTTCTTTACTCTTTTCCGCTTTAATTAGAATCAAAATATAACCGTAGGGGTATTGGTAAATTAAATTTTAGTGGTCATATTTGCAAAATCTCACTACATTTTGCACATCAATTATATAGGAATTAAATGAGCGTCCATTTCAAAAAATTCATCCCTATTTGCACTCTCGCCACAGCGATTGCGTTCATGGCCACTGGTTGCAAGGACGATGAATCCAAGACGCCCCAACAAATTTCGGAATACCCGCGAAACGAGACTTTGTACATCGGCGGATTCGAATGGGCACCGCCCACCACGTTCAACCCGCTCCACCCCGACCCAAACTTTCCGGCAGACGGCAACATAAGGCTCATGTACGAGTCACTCTTAGCCTATAACCAGCTTACCGGGAATCTGGACCCGATGCTTGCCGATGGCTATACCCAGACGGATTCCAGCATTACAGTACACCTCGATACACGGGCCAAGTGGAATAATGGCGAAAAGATGACCACCGAAGATGTCATTTTTTCATTCAAGATCGATTCAATCCTCCCGACTGCGCACCACAACAACTGGAAGCGCATCAAAACCATCACGGATGACGGCGACAACAACATAACGTTCCATTTGGCAAGCAACAGAAACCCGCTCATGGTTCTGAACGCCATCGCCGAGACATCGATTCTCCCCAAGTCAGTCTTTGAACCGCTGATCAAATCAGCCAAAACCGGAAAGACTTACAACATGGAGAAGATTATCGAATTCACGAACGACCAGCACCCCATCGCCTCGGGGCCGTACACCCTAAAGACTTACACCCCGGACCAGATTGTTCTTGAACGAGTCGAAAACTACTGGCGTCAAAATCATTACGGTGGAAAAAAGCCTGCACCCAAGTATATCATCCATCCCATCTACGACAAGAACGATTACTTCAATGGCGCGATGGCACGCGGGAACCTCGATGTTTCTTCGAATTTCCTGCCAAGAATTTGGGAAAAAGCAAAGGACAGCGTCCGCGCCTGGAGCCGCGAAGAACCCTATCAACTTCCCTCAACCCTCACAGCTCTCGTTATCGCTACATCCAAGGAACCGTTCAACAGCGTTAATTTCAGACGAGCCCTGGCCCACGCCATCGACTTTGAAAAAATCAAAGTTCGAGCGCTCTCCAACTATACGCCCGTCATGCAACCTGGATTTATCCTCCCGTTCGGTTCCGAGAAAAAGTATTTCAACAAAGAAGACATCGAAACTTACGGATATAGTTACAACACGAACAAGGCCCGCGAAATTCTCGCAGAAGCAGGCTATTCCTGGAACGAAGAAGGCAAGCTCCTTGATAAAAAGAAAAAGCTAGTCCGCCCCATTTCAATAGAATGTCCGCAAGGCTGGACCGACTGGATCGACGCTATTAACGTCATCGTCGAATCGTTTGCAGAAATCGGCATTACCGCCGTTCCTAAAATTATCGATTATGGCATATGGGACACGAACCTCCGCCGTGGCACATTCGACCTCACCTTCAAGACACCGCCCACGGAACACTCTGTAGCAAATCCCTGGAACAGATTCTATCAAATGCTAAGCACAGCCAACTATAAACCCATAGGCGAAGAAGCTTTTGCAAACCCGGGACGCTTCCAAAATGCAGAAATCAACAAACTTTTGAAGCAAATTCCGACCATCACAGCCGAAGATTCACTGGTAGAAGCCTATCGAGAACTCAACAAGCTGTTTATGCAAACGGTCCCCCTTATTCCCGTCATGTACAGGCCTACAACCTACTATCAATTCTCAACCAAGCATTGGACAAACTTCCCTACAGAAGAAAATCCGTATGCACCACCAAACAATTTGATTGTAGCAGCCGGAGTGAGTGCGCTTTGGGAAATTGTCCCCGTCGAACAGCGGGATAATCAATAAAAAAGTTTCTATTCCACTTTAAAAAAATTATCTTTAGCAAATCAATTCAAGGAGTATAACGTGGGAAAATTACGTTTTGTTTTGCCAAATACTTTTACAAGCCTGAACTTTTTGCTTGGAGTTTTTTCCATTTGCTGGACAACCGGAGCGTTCAGTTCTTTTAGTACGGCAGACCAAATCCGCATGGGTGCATACTTTGTCATGTTGTGTGCCCTTTTTGACAAGCTTGACGGATTTGCGGCACGTCTTGTGAACGCCAGTTCTGAATTCGGAGCCCAATTTGACAGCCTTGCAGACTTGATTGCATTCGGTCTCGCCCCGGCTTTCTGCTTTTTCTTTACCTACAAGATTTATGCACCGGAATGGTTCCAGAACCACGGCCTCCTGATGACGTTCGCCCTCGCAGTTTACGTGCTCTGCGCCGCCATGCGCCTTGCCAAGTACAACGCCTGCGATTCTGACACGTATCATCATCACTTTTCTGGGCTTCCGTCCACTTTTGCCGGCATGATTAACGCCGTGCTTATCGTGTACCTCAAGAGCAAGGGCGTTTTTGCAGACCCGAGCAGTTTCCTCTTCTGGGCACCCATTATCGTTTTCACCGTAACAGGATTCTTGATGGTAAGCCCGTTGTTCCTCCCGAAGCTCCAGCCGCGCAAGAACAAGGCATTCAACATTTTCCAGATTGTATTGATTCTCCTTACCTACGTTGCCGGAATCCTCTTCTACAACGAAAAGGTGCCGTACATCCTTGAATATCTGTTGCTCCTCGGCGTAAGCTACATGGTAATCGGTTTTGGTGTAGGCCTTGCCAACCGCAAACAAATCATCGAAGAAGCGATGAAGAGTAAGAAGTAAGAAGTAGACAGTGGTTAGTGGTTAGTCAATAATCGTTAGTCACTAGTTATTGCGAAGTCATCCTCCGAAGGAGGATTCATACAACTTCCCAAAGCATTTCTCCGCCTGCCGATTGTCGAGCAGGCTTTTCTTTTTATAGGCTATAGCACATTAGCGCAACGCCATGCGTTCCAGAAAATCCGCTAACGCACGTCCATATCGGTCGAACAAGTGTTCCAACGACATGCGCGGGAGTTCTAGCGTCACGCAATCAAGCCCTCGTTCACCGCACCACGTCCCAAGGCTCCCCGGCGTCTTGTACCCAATGTCCGGAACCCATTTCAAGTTAAACGTCGCCATCAGCCTTTCGACAAGTTCTGTTTTCTGCGGAGCATCGACGCAACCCATGGGCGCATGCATCGAAAGAATCGACAAAGGCTTTAGCTTTTCTATCAACGCAACAAGAGCCTGCGTTTCCAGTTCGCTCCCAGCAGTACCCCCTGGCGATAAAAGCGTATCTCGTGGGGCTTCCAAAATAGAGCGCGAACCAACCATCTCCGTCGAAAAATTCTGCGTACCGAAATTGCGGTTCAAGTCAACACCATTTGCATTCCCGCGCGTTCCAAGAGTCATGCCGTCTGGATTAGCACACAAAATAAATGCAACGGAATCAAAGTTATCGTCAAAAGCACGAAGCACACGACTCAAGAGGAATGTCGTTTCAGGTTCTTCACCATGAATACCGGCAATCACAAGCAACTTGCATTTGCACTTGCACGGGTAATAAAGCAGCGGAGCACCCAACACAGAGCGCCCATATTCAAGAGAAGGCAAGCGGATAATACCGCGAGATTCGGGAGAAAATTTCATAAGACAAGTAGACAGTAGGAAGTAGACGGTAGGAAGTTAATATCATTGCAGCCAAGAACTGCTTACAGTGTCATCCTGAGCGAAACGCAGTGAAGTCGAAGGATCTTTTGATATGTAAAAGCGTAATGCATTCTATACAAAGTAAGGATAGATGTAATCCTCCGCAAGTTGCGGGAGGTTCGCAAGCACTGCACGCTTGCATTCCATTTCGCTACGTTCATAAATACGGCGCAACACGTCAAGCGAAAAATGCTCCAAGCGTTTGCGCGACGTGGGCAAGTGCGCAATGTGCCAGCCTTCCGGGCGAATTTTTCCACGACCAGGAATGAACACACGACTAAAGCCAAACGCTTTATCCGCCACCATCCGTTCGGTCAAGAATGCATGAAACTTCGCAAACATCCCTTCGCATTCCGCAGGCGTAAGCTGAACCTCGTAGCCCTCCGGGCACGCAGCTCCATCGACCACGTCGATGTCCGTCCCCAAATGGTGACGGCTCGCCCCCGGAAGTGCAGACCACGTGAGAATTGCATACATCAGCTCTTCTTCATCCTTCGGACGTTCCATCGGGACCCCCGCAGCAGACAACAGCGGAAGTTCCCCACGAGCCTTGCGGTTCCAAATCGAGAGTTGCTTTTCAAACGAGCGATACGCCGACTCCAGGCGTAATTCAAAACCATTCGCCGTAGCATCTCGCGCAAGCAACTGCAAATCAGTCACAATTTCCCTATCCACAAAATAGCCCGGCTGGAATTCAACCAAGTCTGGCGTTCCAAGCCCATACGGCAACAAATCCATCATTGAATCGTCCCTCCCATCTTTTCAATCAAATCCTTCCACTGCTGTACCGTAGCCTTTTTCTTTGTAGTCGTCTTCTTTTTCGTGACAAGCGACTGCACCGGAGAGGCCGGATTCGCATGCGTCCATGCAATAGCAAGCGCATCGGTCGCATCGAGCGGGAGTTCCGAAGACGCAATTCCAAGGCGCGCAAAGACCATGTTTGCCACATGTTCCTTCGAGGCCGCACCATCCCCTGTGACCGCCTGCTTCACGACTCGCGGTGGGTATTCGTCATAAGTCATCCCGCGACGGTGGCACGCCACAAGGATAGCCCCGCGGATATGTCCAAGCACAAGGGCACTCTTTACATTCTTCGCAAAAAACACGCCTTCCATCGCCAAAGCATCGGGATGGTAGTGATCTAGGCGCTCTTCCAGTTCCGAAACAATGTGCACAAGGCGGTCTTCAAGATTTTTCGAAGCGTTCGCATGAAACGTGCCATACTCCAGCACCTGTATTTGATTTCCCGTTTTTTTTAGGAAAGCATACCCAGTTGTAATGGAACCAGGGTCAATACCAAGAATAACCATAACAAAAAAGATAGATAAAATTGCTTTTTTTTCAAAAAATCCGCATTTTTGAAGACGTTCTTTATTAGATTTCTTTATAGGAGGCGACCATGCTGATAGACCAGGAACATGCAGATTACATGAGAACAAAAGCTCACCCCAGACAATTGGGAATTCCACTGAGCCGTTGGGGGAGAAACCTTATAGCTTGCTGCCCGTTCCACGCACCCGAAGAAACTTCATTGTTCTTCTACGATGCGTTGGGTTATTGGCGCTACCGCTGCTTGCAGTGCGGGAGCGAAGGCGATCTAGTTGACTTTCTCATGAAAAGCCGTTTTAACGGGATGGACGAACAAGCCGCCCGCTCTGAAGCTTATGACTTCCTTGGATCGCTCGACAAGGACATAGCAAACAACCAAGACAGCGAACATCCGTGGGTCAAGGAAGTCGGTGGCGAAAAATCCAAGGTTTTGGAATGTTTCGTCCGCTATTGCCACTGGGCAGCCTGCAAAAGCCCATCTTCGGCAAAATTCCTCGAAGCTCGCGGCTGGAGCATTGGTCAAGCACAGCTCTATGGACTCGGCTATTACAGCGGTGACCCGGAGCCGTTCATCAGTTACTGCATGCTCTCCGGCATCGAACGCCATCAGATCAGTTTCTATCTCGACAACCTCGAAGCCTATCACGAACCGAGAATTACGATTCCGGCACGTAACTCCAAGGGATTCATTCATTCCGTTTACGGAAGGCTAATCGACGATAACGAAAAGAGCCACACGTACATCACTTACGCCTCTGGTCCGACCGCCATTCCGTTTAACATCCAAGCGGATAGCGAAAATCCGATTATCGTACAGGGATTCTTTGACGCCCTCACCGCTGACCTCGCCGGTATTCCAGGCGTTGTCTCCACGATGTTCCAAGAATTGAACATCAACCACCTGTACAAGTTGAAGGCCTGCGGAGCAGAAGCATTTACGATCATCTTGCGCCGCGAAGAAGACCGCCGCAATCAAGAACTCAAAATTCAAAAGTACTTGAAGCTCGCCGACCAACTTCACATGAGCCTCAAGTCCATTGTGCTCCCGAAAGACGAGACTGTCGATACGTTTGTCCGCCATAATGGTGCAGACCAGCTCATCGACCTCATTGAAAAAACCGAAGTCGATACAATCCACTCCCACCGTCGCTCGATGCTGTTGCAAGACATCAAGGAAAACTTTGATAACGCCATGGCATGCCAGCCGGATCAAAGCGTGGGCTATACGCTCAGTACATTCCCAAAGCTCACCAAGGAAATCGACGGTATTCAGTCGGGATGTTTCTTCGTGTCTTCGCATCCGTTCGGGCTCAAGACATTCTTGCTTTCTAGCATCACGCTTGACCTCATCGAAAGCAACCCGAGCCTCAAGGTCATTTACGTTGCCTACGAAACTCCGCGCCGTCAAATCTTTGACCGCTTCGTTTCCATGCTCATCGGTGAATCCATCCTCTCCGTGCGCAAGCAAAATGCAGACAACGATATCAACAAGAAAATCATGGAAGCCACACGCGACTTGATGGGTTATGTGCGCAACAATCGTCTTGAAATTTGGGACGACATGCCTTCGCTCGACTTCAACGACCTTCTCAAGACGCTTCAACCAGAGCTCAAGGATCACCCGAATTTGATTCTCGTGATTGACGGCATCGACCACTTGAAGATTACCGACCGTCCAGAACTCCCGGACATCCACGAGAAGCGGTCGTCCATCATGCTTGACTTGTACAAGGCGCTCGACATTCCCATATTCCTCGGTGGTGAACTCATCGATTCCAACATGGGACTTTTAGGGCCACGCGCTTACCTCCGCGATTCCGATGCCATCTACTGGCTCACCGAAAAAGACGGAGTTTTAAGCCTAGCCATTGATTCCAAGCGCTTGGGCACGAGCCGCATTTACGAAGACAGGATTTTGATGAATCCTCAATCTAGCCGCATGCAAGAAGCTTAATGTTTACCATCGTTGATTTTAACAACTTCTGGAGTCCGTCAGGAGGCGGAGTCCGGCGTTATCATTTGCAGAAAATGGCGTTTTACGAAAAGCAAAGCGATGTGCTTTCGGTCTTTGTCATGCCTTCTGCAAGTACATACACGGAAACGCGAAGCGAAGGACTAATCATCGAGCATATCGAGGCATTCCGGTTCCCAGGCAATTGGGAATACCGCTTTATGTGGAAAGAAAGCCAGATCCGCCCGATTCTCGAGAAATACAAGCCTGATGCAATTGAAGTAGGTTCGCCATACATTCTGCCTTCAGTTGTTCATAACATAGCAAAGAAGGTTGTTCCAAATGCAGCATTGTTCAGCTTTTGGCATGCCGATTTTCCAGTGACTTACGTGGGTCGCCCCATCGCCAAAAAATTTGGAGCAGGCACGGGAAAGTTCTTCCGCAAAATTGCATTCTGGTACGCCCATAAAGAATTTGATGGATTCGATTGCGTACAAGCGTCATCAAAAGAAGCGATGGCCCGCCTTAAAAAGAACGGCCTCCCAGACCCGCGCTGGATTCCGCTCGGTTGCGACATCGACACATTCTCCCCAGAGCGTCGTGACGAAGCGTTAGTCGCCAAACTTAAGGACGGTGAACCCGACCGCCTCACGATATTTTTCCCGCATAGGCATTGCAACGAAAAAGGGATTGACCTTGTTCTCGGAGCCTACGATATTTTAACGCAAAAGCTCGGGCACGAACCCGCAATAGTCTTTGCCGGCACAGGTCCAAGCCTCCCGCTCGTACAAGCGGCTGCCGAAAAATACAAGCATGTAAGCTACATCGGGTTTGTAAACTCCATTGACGAAATGGCCCGCTATTACGCGAGCGTCGATATGGGGCTTGCGCTCTCCGGTTGGGAAACGTTCGGACTTTCCATTCTCGAAAGCATGGCTAGCGGAAACGCCCTCGTCGGAGCCGCGGCAGGAGCCGCATTCGAGCACGTCACGGAATCAGGTGCAGGTACAATCCTCAAGGAACGCACGCCCGAAGCGCTTGCCGATGCCATTGTCGAGCTCTATCATTCTGACCTCACCGAAAAAAAGGCCAAAGCACGAAAGTACGCCGAGAAATTCAGTTGGAACGATTGCTTTAAGCGCCAGCTCGCGCTCTACAAAGAAATTACCGGACTTAAAAAATGAAAAACTTTATACAAAAGATTGCCAAGTTCTTTGAGCCATCCAAGAACTTGGTTTTGATTTCGCTCGCCTTTTGGATAACGCATATTCTACTCCGCATAATGCTACTGTTCCGTAGCAATCCTTACGGATTCCCCTTCGTTTCAAAACCGGACTGGTTTATTTTCCACGCGGTCTGTATTGACTTTATGTGGATCTGCAATGCGCTCGTGGTGTTTATGGTGCTCGGCGGAATTGTCGCAAAAATCGCAAGTTCGAAAAATGCTGATTCAAAATACGCGGGCGTTTCAAACGAAGCCTCAATCTCAAAAGTCGCAAAGGTCACGACGATTCTCTATACCGTTTTCCATAGCGTTATCTTACTTTTCACGCTATTGGACAACGAAGTTCAACGATTCTTGGGTGGGCATTTGAGCTTCGGCCTTATGGACACCTACAAAGATACTTCATCTATCGCCATGTTCTATGACTACGTGGCAAACGATTTATCCGTCCCTTATTTGCAATTCGTAGTCCTCGTGTCGATGCTCCCGCTGACCTACGGCTTATATAAATTGTTGGTCAAGCATTACCGTACACCGGAAGGTTTTCGTCTAAAGAAGTCCGCCATCGCGATGATAGTTTTCTACATCGCTTCTTACCTGTTCGTTTATTTTATCTGGACCGGTCATGCGCGCATGACCAAGCTACGTCCGGTCGTTTCACTTGTCTACAACGACCTTTTTGTTTCAAAGAAAGTAGCCGGGCTTACCGAAAAAGATCTCGCCGCCTACCGCACCACTTACCAAAATTTATGGCAACACGTTGAAGGCGATAGCCTTTGGAAATTTTCCGATGCAAAAGAAGGCCATGGCCTACCGCTTTACCGCATCCCGACCGAAGCTCTTTTAAAAAGCGAAAAACTTGCCGCCCAGCGCGAGATGAAGCCGAACTTCATTTTAGTACTTATGGAATCGCATCGCGGGCTCAACACGGGCTACATGAATCCGCAAATCCAGCCCTCGCCCACGCCGTTCCTCGATTCAATTGCAGCGAACTCTCATGCTTGGATTCGCATGCACACCAGCGGCGTCCCGACAACCGGCGGCGTTCTCTCAACACACCTCGGCATCCCGCACCATTCAAGGCTTGCACAAGCCACCGACCTAGCACACATTTCGCTCCCCAGTTTTGTTTCCGTGCTAACAGAGAACGGCTACAGCACGCACTACATGTCTGCCGCCGATCCCGCTTGGGATAACCTTGGCGTTTGGATGGCCAAATGGTACACTGCAGAACATTACAGCCGCGAACGCGAAGACGATTCCACCTTCATGGACCATGCTGCCCAATACGTGCGCGACACGCTCTCCAAACAAGGCAAGCCATTCCTCGCCACACTCATGACGCGCTCCAACCATTACCCGTTCAACTTTGCCGCTGGCATGACCGACGAGCAAAAAGCACGCCCCCTGCAAGAGCGCATCAACGTCACTATGAACTACGCCGACAGGCAGCTCGCCCACTTCATCCGCTCCATTCAAAACGAAGAATGGTACAAGAACACGTACGTCATCATCATGGCAGATCACGGATTCCCGCTGGGCGAAAACGGCGTTTCGACCATGAACGGCGGAGGATTCTCAAACATCAGTTGGATTCCGTTTATAATCCACGGCAAAGGGCTTGAACCAACTCACGACACGACAACAGCCGCTCAAATCGACATCGCGCCCACAATTCTTGAACTTGCCGGATTCGCAGTCCCGAACATTTTCATGGGGCACAACTTGTTGCGAGAAACAGAAACCATTCAAAATGCAGACAGCACGATCGTTCAAAAGGAACGCGCAGGCCTTTCGCTGGGTGCGTATTCCGGTTACTCTGCACTTGGACTCGACAACTACCGCGTTGTTTCAAAGACCGCTAGCAACGACGAAATTTACCTTTTTGCCGATAGCGATATACGTCAAGAGCACGACCTCGCCAAAACAGAAGCCGAACGCACAGCAAAAATGCATGCTATGCTCGACACACTCATCAAAATTTCGGATTACTCGCTCGAACACGGACTTTAATCTACGAGACGCGTCAAGGCCAACGAGATGCGTCGAAGCAATTCAAGGCCGCATAAAAAGCCCACAGACTTTAACGCAAAAAAGACTCGTCAATGACGAGTCTTTTTAGTCGGGATGACTGAATTCGAATCAGCGACCTCTTGAACCCCATTCAAGCGCTCTACCAGGCTGAGCTACATCCCGAGGTCTCTTACAAGAGTATGCCAAAGTTAGTTAAACCACGGTATTTTTTCAAGGCAAACTCTTGAAAAAAGCATTAATTAGCCCATTCCGGCAGCGCTAGTCCTTCCAATAACCAACGATAAGCACTTCGGGAGTTGCCTTCGGGAATTTTTTGCTCTTGAAGCCAACAATTTTGCGGATGCTCTTTTGCTTGAGTTCCCAGCCCGTGCGGGAAAGCCCACTCGTCGAAAGCGTCAGCTTAAGTCCGGGAACCTTGCCCCCTTCCTTAATTTTGCCGATGTCATCGACATTCAGCATCACATTCTTTGTCTTGAGCTTAAATTCCTTTTGGGCGTTTTCGTCAAGCGCCAGGTCCGGACGAGTTTTCTTGTCGGTTCCCCACACGTAGAATGTCCATTCGCGCTTTTCATTCGGGGCATAGTAACCCGTATCAAATAGCTTTTCGCCAAAGAAAATCGGATTTTTCACATAGCCGTCAAGCTGCGCCGCATATGACTTACCCTGATTGTCAATCATCACCACGACCGGGTTGATTTGGCCATCCATGCCTGCAAAATCCATATCGAATTCAATTGTCACCGGAGCATTCGGAGCAATCTTAGTCGGATACTTGAAATTCGACATGCCAATACCTTGGCCCATCACGGTTTCAAGAACAATTTCTTTATTTGTAATGTTAGCGCCTTTAATAACAATATGCTTGACATCGCCCTGGTCCGCATAACCAATTGGATACGGATCCGGCACAAAACGGATAATATCGTCAGCCATGGCTGTCGCCGAAAATGCGAGAGCGACCACAAAAAGAGATTTGAAAATTCTAGACATCATGATATGAATATAGTAAATAGCAGTTGGTAGAACTTAGTAAGAAGTGGTTAAGAGCACGTCATTCTGAACTTAACGAAGTGAAGTGAAGAATCCAGTAAAACTTCATCCGAAACATGTCAAAAACTAACGCATCTTTCTATCCTTGCACAAATACATAGCCTCTTCGCGGCATTGCGCAACAACATCGGAGTTCTGCGAATTAAAATGCCTGCTGAGGCAAGAATCGTATTTTTCTTGATCCAGACATTTCGCATTTTTTCGATCCACTGTTTCGCGATCCGTCGGTCCGTACCATTCTTCAGCACAACTATCAGTAGATGCACATGCGCATGCCCAAAAGATTGGGCTTAGCAGAATGGAAATAATCAAAGACTTCGGCATAAAATGAATATACAAAATTCTACATTTGGCGCCATGACTCCACACGACGAACTCAAAGCATTGCTTTCGAAAAAAGAACTGTTCATTTTCGATTTAGACGGAACGCTATTCAATACTCTTGGCGATTTGGCGCCCGCAGTGAATTATGCAATGAAGCAATTCGGGCTTAAAACACATCCCAACGAAGACGTAAAAATTTTCATCGGTAACGGATCCATGAACCTCATCCGTCGAGCGGTAGCCGCTAATTATGTAGGCATGGAAAACATCCGTGATATCGATAAAGTCGCCGCCGTGCTAAGCAGCAATGGCTACAGCGAAGAAAACATCAAGGAAATTCATAAAGTTTATTCTGAATACTATTGGGAACATTGCACCGAAAACACGGAACCGTACGAAGGGGTTATAAAACTCGTTCAACGAATCGCAAACATCAATCGTGACGAGAACTGCACTAATGGTAATGGGTACTGCGCCGGGACTAAATGCGCGGCGATGCTCACGAACAAGCCGGTCGCTCCCGCACAAAAGATTCTCGAAAAATTCGGACTCGAAAAATCGTTCGCCACTTACCTCTGCGGCGACACTACGCCCGAACGCAAGCCAAGCCCCGCTGGGATTTTCGAGATCCTACGCCAAACAGGGATCGTCCCCGAAAAAGCAATTATGATTGGAGACGACACGCCTGATGTTCTAGCCGCAAAGAACGCAGGCATCGACTGCATCACGCTCTTCGAAGGCTTCGGCAAAGCAGAGAATCTACTCCCCTTGTCGCCACGATACACCACCGGCCATATCAAGGATTTCGCGAAGTTTATTGATTAGATGATTCCATCATCGCGACAAAGATAATTCTAAACTAATTATTCTCTTCTGAATTTTGATTAAAATTTTGAATAAACTCTTCAAAATTTTCTCGAGGCATTCCCAAAACGCAATCGTCACATCCATCATCTGGAATTTCTCTTACTTTCACAAGCAAATCTTTCTTAGCCCATCCAATGCACGAGTGCGTTTTCAACACCACAAATTCACCACGATCTTTTAGAAGAAAAGCTTCTTCATTCAAAGGTAAACGGCATATCTCTTCTTTAGCACTTGAATCCCGAAATAACGGAACCTCTTCTTTTTTAGGCATAACCTCAACTATTCGAGCCCATATTTGACTGGCCGTAGATAAAACAAGCAATAGAAATAAACCCAATCTCATTTTTAAAAGCTCTGCATATTTTCTTTACTTTTTCATCGACGGATTTACTAATAAATCCCTTGAATATTGTTTTGACGTTTCACTAATAGCGTCATCAATGTCATATGGACGTACTTCTATAGATATATAGTTTGTTTGATAATTAAAAGGCGCAGGAACCCCATAATAAAACTCCACTATCTCTATTTTTTTTGCCGCCGTTTTTATGGAATCCTTAACAGCTCCTTTTGAGGGATATCTTGTTTTTCTTCCGCAGCACCGCAATTAGCCCAAAATACGGCCGTGAGCAACAGCGTAATTTTATGAAAATTTTCTCTAAAGAACCTAGACATAACTATGATTATACAAAATTATTTGGTCGGCGACAAAGGCTGTTCTAAAGCACTTGAGGACGCCGAAGAGATACTTCGTACAGATTAACAGGAAATGTAAAAGTTGCGCCTTTCTGCGTTTTCGGGAACACCCAACGACTGACAGATTCTTTTATTTCTTCATTCATGGCGCTAAAGGGGCTATTTTCAGCGATTGTAGTCGATGTAATCTCAACTTTTTCAACCTTGCCGCTTGAAGCAATTTTCAACGTCAAAACAATTTTCCCTTCAAATTCATTTGCAGAATCCGAACGATTCCTTATATTCTTGGAGCAGACATAACGTAAGCCAAGAATTCGTTGGCGATATACCTTTAAAAAAGCTTGAACATCAATATCAAGCCCTTTGATGACAACATTTTTTTCAGACAATGGCTTTATACGACACTGGCGAACATACTCACGAGCACAACCATCACAAACAACATCCGAAAGAACGCCATAAAGAGCCACTGTTTGCAATAGTCCATCCAAGTTAGGTTTTTCAGCTTTTACAGGAAAACTATCACGATAAATTTTAGAGATTTCAACCTTTTTCAACTTTATCGGATAAAAAATCGACTTTTCCTTGAGGCTATCAGACTGCTGTTTATTAACATCCTCCGCTTTAGGATTATCTGTTTTAGGAGCCTCAGCTTTTTTTTCAGCATCACCGCAACCAGCCCACAATACCGCCGCGGTCATGAGTGCCACTTTGCCAAGAAATTTGCTAAAGTTTTTTGCCATGTTTTATAAATAACAAAATTCAAATCAGAAAAATCAGCAGGAAAATAAATTTTTTCGATTATTTAGGCTGCGACGAAGTTTTGTCTTCTTCATAAAAACGAATAGGCACATAAACAGTCGTCTCAGATTCAACCTTAGAGAAAGTCCATCGACTTGCTGCGTTTCTTATCTCTTCATCAAAACTTTTAACACCCGTCGTCGATTTCTTTATTGAAGATTTTTTTACGGTTCCATCAGCAGCAATCGTCAACTTTAAAACGATTTTTCCCTGAAATGTATTAGCAGAATTTTTCTTGATGAATTTTCTGTATATAAGCCTTAAACCCGGACTTCTTTGTCGAAGAACACGCTCAACTCTAGAAACCATATCTTGATTAATAGTTTGTTTGTCTGCGAATTCAATATTTTGATAAAGAACTTTCACAAACCATCTAGATGAAATCGTATTCGAATAATCCAATAACGATAACCCATCATCTACAGAAGCGTTTCCAGGACCATTATTAAATCGACCTTCAGAACCATCATTAAAGCCAAGACGACGTAGTCTATTCCTATCCGCAATAACACCATAATAACACATAACAGAGCCTAAATCTGATCTAGCTTTCAAAATCGAATCACGATTTTTTGCAAAAATAAACCTCCGCATAAGAGCATATTGATATCCGTCTTTCTTTTTTTCTACATCATTCCATTCAATCGGGAAAAAAGCCTTCATCAAGCTATCTCTAGTCCGCTGTTTTTCAAGCAGTTTCGCGGAATCCAGCAATACGACTGTTTGGGAATTTGCATCAAGAGAATCTTTAGGATTCTCAATCGCAAGAGAATCGTCTTTTCCCGATACATGCGGCAACGCCGCAGAATCAGACGATTCAACGGAATTGGATATTTCAGTTACACCGAAACTATTCGAAGCGTTGCTTACCGGCTTTTCATTTTTAGAATCATTATCGACATTGCAACCAGCCCACAGCACCGCTGTAGCCAACAATGCAATTTCACTAAAATATTTGCTAAAGAAATTTGCCATAATTTAATAGGGAGTTAGAAGAATACTGCAGGAAGTTATCAAAAAAAATTAAGAGTCTGTTCTAAGCATTCAATCCTTATAGAACGTAAACGGGATCTTAAATGTTCCCTGAACATTTTTTTCGCCAAAATTCCAATATTTCACAGTTTTCTTAAGTTCTTCGTCAAATTCATCATAGCCCGTTGTCGAAGAATCAATTTCAACATTTTCAACGAAACCGTTCAAATTTATCTTAATTTTCAAAACAACAGTTCCATTAAATTCTGGATTCTTTTTCAAAAACATGTTGTAAATAAGACGCACAGTAGATGATCGTTGGCGAACCACATTTAAAACAGCCGAGACACTATCATTGACAACAATAATATCCGATTCATTTATTTCTTGCACACGACCTTTAGCAGCAGAGTTTAGATATCTTATTACATCATCTCGCGATGTAACAACTCCATAAAGAAAAACATTTTCTCCAAAATTTTTCCTAACACGCCTCATTTCTTTTAACTGCATCTGCACTAGACACTTCAAAATACCACGAGTATCAAAACGTTGACAATCTTTACCGGATCTTTCAATAGGGAAAAAAACTTTCATCAAGCTATCTCTAGTCCGTTGCACTTCAAGCTGTTTTGCAGAATCCAACAATACGACCGTTTGGGCGTTCGCATCAAGAGAATCTTTAGAAATCTCGTTCGCAAGAGAATCGTCTTTTTCCGTTACATTCTGTAACGCTGCAGATTCAGTCGATTCAACGGAATTGGATATTTCAGTCACACCGAAACTGTTCGAAGAGTTGCTTACCGACTTTTCATTTTTCGAATCATCATCGACATTACCGCAACCAGCCCACAGCACCGCTGTAGCCAACAATGCAATTTCACTAAAATATTTGCTAAAGAAATTTGCCATGGCCATAAATAACAAAATTCAAAATAAACAATCAATGCAAAAAAATTTCTTTTACAATTTTTTTTCACATCATTTTGGCACAAAGGCTTTTCAGAACTTTCCATTGAGATGATGAGATTTTTGCGTTTTTCGCACTTCTCGCGCGTCGCTCGCCTTGCACGCTTTTACTAAATTGGCACGCTTCGCGTGCATTTGACATTTGCAATGTCATGCAGCTGCATCTCGACCATAGACGATGTAAAAACATCGTCTGCGGCACTCGATTTGCGTGCATTTAGTACGGCTCGGACATGCTCGTTCAAGCAAGCTTGACTCGCGCGTCGCTCGCTTTTGACGCCTTCGGCGTCCGTAGCGGCAGCTCAAATATGCGAAAGCAAGCTTTCGCGCATTCCTCGCCTTGCGCACTTTTACTAAATTTGGCCGCATGACGAAATACCACTTGGCCACATACGGCTGCCAGATGAATGAATACGACTCCGCGATGATAGCTCAAGAGCTAGACATGTGCGGCTGCGTCGAGACGAACAACCAGGAAGACGCCGACATCATCATCGTGAACACCTGCAGCGTACGCGAAAAGGCCGAGGAAACCGCCATTGCGAACATCAGCAAGCTCAAGTACTTGCGCAAAAAGAATCCCGACGTGAAAGTCGTCGTTTGCGGCTGCATGGCCAAGAACCGCGGCCCGGAACTGTTGAAGCGCCTCAAGAACGTGAACTACATCGTGGGCCCGGACCAATACCGCAAAATTCCGGAGCTTCTGTTCGGCGACGCCCAAAGCCCGCTGCACAAGACGCACCACAAGATGTTCATCGACGAGGACCGCAACGAAAACTACCTCGGCGACTACGCCAAGTTGAGCAATAACTTCAGCACGTTCGTTGCCATCCAGCGCGGTTGCAATAAGCGCTGCAGCTACTGCATCGTGCCATACCTCCGCGGTCCCGAGAAATATCGCGAAGCAGATGACATCCTCGCCGAAGTCCGCAGAGCCGCCGACAAGGGCATTACCGAAGTCATGCTGCTCGGGCAAACCGTAAACGCCTACAAGACCGCCACCGAAGACTTCGCCACGCTTTTGACAAAGGTCTCCGAAATCGGCGGCATCAAGCGCATCCGCTTTACAAGCCCGCACCCGCGCCATTATACGAACGAACTCATCGACGTTCTTTTGAACAACCCGAAAGTTTGCCATTACGCGCACATTCCGCTCCAGAGCGGCTCCGACGCCATTCTCAAGAAGATGCGCCGCCAGCACAACATGGAACAATACATGACCGTCATCGAGCAGCTGCGTAGCCATGACCCGTATTACGCCATTTCGACAGATGTCATTTGCGGATTCGTGGGCGAAACCGATGAAGATTTCGAACAGACTATCAAAGCATTTGAAGCATGCCAGTTCGATACCGCCTACATGTTCATTTACAGCCCGCGCAAGGGAACGGAATCGTTCAACGAGCCTGAAATTCTCACGCCCGAAGAAAAGTCCGCACGCCACACGCGCCTCGTGGAACTCCAGAACGCCATTACGCTCAAGCGCAACCAGATGATGATCGGCCGCACCGAAGAAATCCTCGTTGAAGCAAGCTCCACTCGCGACAAGACTGAATTTGTTGGTAAAACAGACAATTTCAAGAAGGTCATCTTCAAGCCCGAAGAAGGACACATCATCAAGCCGGGCGATTACGTGCAGGTTAAAATCGACGACATCCGCGGTTGGACGCTCCGCGGCACGCTCGTATAAAACACGCTCGTATATATCGCAGACCCCGCCTTGCGGTTCATTTACGTAACTCAAAGATATTCAACGAGTTACACGTTTTCACATTTGTAAAATCCCTCAAAAATTTATATTTTTGGAATAGAGGGCAATATGGCTAAATATTTTATTCGTAATTTGGTTATTTCTGGCGCCCTGAGCGCATTTTCCACAACAGCATCCTTCGCAGAAACCGCACCAACACTGGCTTCTGCACAAAAAGCGTATGTCAACGGCAACTGGAAAGAAGCAGCCTCCGCTTACGAAGTCGTTTGCCCCACACAACCCGATTCCAGCCGTACTGAATGTTTTTTGTGGAATATCCTCGCCCTCTCTCAAACAGGCGTAACCGCAGATTTCACCAAAGCCGGTAAGCGCCTAGACTCCCTCATCGACAAGACCAATCCGCAAAAAACTATTTATACAGACCTCATGATGACTAAGGCTCAGTTTCAGCTGTACCTTGGCCGTTACAACAAAGCCGCACAATCCCTCATCCATGCAATTGAAACTTCACAGCCGCACCAAGTTACAGTGTTGCAAAAAGTCTGTTCTGCAGTGCAAAGCCGCACCCGCAACGAAGACCTGAACGAAGCTTGCCAAAATCTAGGGAACCCAGAAGCGCGCAAGGCAAAAACCGAAGCGTCCACCAAAACAGCGCCAATGCAAACCGCAGCAGCTAAGCAACCTCCCGCGCAAAACGCAACACAAACAGCATCTGCGCAACCTGTTCCACCGACGCAACCAAACACGACTAAAGTCCCTGCAGCAAAAAACGCCGAAGAAAAATCTACATGGCAACTGCAACTGGGCGCATTCAGCGTCAAATCCAATGCCGATTTGCTCGTTGACAACTTGAAAAAACGCAACATCGCCTGCACAATCAGCCAAAACACGCTTGAAAGCGGTAAAGTCCTCTATATCGTGCGCACCGGTCCTTTTGATACAAAGGAAAGCGCAGTGGACTACGGAGCAAAAAAACTCACTCCAATCCACGTGGAATTCAGGCCGTTACTCGTAAAACAAGCTCTTTAAGCAAATAAAATTATACTCGAAAAAATTTTTTACAGTTTTTAACGCAGAAAACTTGCGTTTTTTCGCATTATACCTACAAAAAAAGCAAAAATAGTGCTATATTTGTGTTGCTCCCCCGCCGGGGTGGTGAAATTGGTAGACGCGCTGGACTCAAAATCCAGTACTCGCGAGAGTGTGAGGGTTCGATTCCCTCCCCCGGCATTAAACGTTTAAGAAAGAGATCCAAATGAGTAACATGTTCAAAATGCTTTCTGCTGTATTATTCGCGGGCTCATTAGCGTTTGCTCAGTCTGACGACCTCTTTTCTGATGATTTCCAAGACGCTGCAACTGCAGATTCCATCGCACAAGCTAACGCTGAGGCTTCTCAGGCAAACATTGGTACAGCTCAAGCTGCCGGTGGCCAGTGGGAAGGCTTTAAGTACGAAGATATGGGTCTTACCCAATGGGAATATCAGCAGGCAAAAGAACAAGGCGTATCTCGTGAAAAATTGACAAAGCTCGTCGAGCTCGGCATCCGCCCGACAGAATATCTCCAGAAACCTTGGAACAGACTCGGTGTGAGCGAAGAAGATTGGCTCAGCCAGCGTGCCGAAGGCATGGAAGATGCAGACATCGACCGTTCTTACCGCTATCGCAGTGGTGATCAGAAAAGCGCCTACATTTCTCTTTTGATTCCTTCTTACTACCAGTGGAAAACAAAGCAAACTGCCAAGGCAACCTTTATGGATGTTCTTGAAATTGGCAGTATCGCAGTGACTGTTGTCCTTAAGGTTCAAGACAAGGGCAACTGGTGGTGGGGTTTCGGCGGAATTTTGGCAGCACACCTCTGGTCATTCGCAGATGCATTCATCAGCACCCAGTGGGATAGCAATCCAGACGCAAACCGCTTCAGCTTTGGCGTTCTTCCGACACCGGACCAGGGCGTAGCAAGTTTCTTCAATGTAAAGTTCTAAGCAGCAATGCAGCTAGAATTACTTAAAAGCAAAATACATCGCGCTACAGTTACCGATGCAAACCTCAATTATGAAGGTTCCATCACCATCGCCCGCGATTTGATGGATGCAGCAGGCATTCTCCCCTTTGAAAAAGTAGGCGTACTTGATGTTAACAATGGCTCTCGCCTCGATACATACGTTATCGAAGGTAAAGCCGGTTCTGGCGTAATCTGCTTGAACGGTGCAGCAGCACGTTTGGTACAGCCAGGCGACCTTGTGATTATCGTAGCTTATGCAACGATGTCTCCGGAAGAAGCCAAGACTTGGAAACCAACCGTTATCCGCGTCAACGCAAAGAACGAAATCATCGAAAAGATTTAAGCTCTGCTGAGCACTGTATTTTGCCCGCCACCTAACTTAGTGCGCGGGCTTTTTTTCTGCATCAAAACTCTATTCGCTCCCCCAATAAATTTCAAAAAAATATTCGATTTAGCTTTTTGTAACAATGTAAATGTTGTATATTAAAAGCAAACTACAAATTGAGGTTATTCAATGCAAATAGACTTAATGTATGTCGCTGTAGGCATCGCAGCACTTTTTTTCATCTGCATCTTCACGATGTCTTACATCAAAGCTGCTCCAGACGAAGCCATCATTGTTTCCGGTATCCGCAAAGAACCTAAGGTTATCATCGGCCGTGCCGGTTTCAGAATTCCGTTCTTCGAACGCGCCGACCATCTTTCATTGCAATTGATTCAGATCGATGTGAAAACAGGAAGCCCCGTCCCGACTAAGGACTATATCAACGTTTCTGTCGACGCCGTCGTGACCGCCAAGATTTCGGACAATCCGGACCGCCTCAAATCTTCTGCACAGAACTTCTTGAACAAAAAGCCAGAAGACATTCGCGCCATGATTGTTGATATTCTCGAAGGTAACATGCGTGAAATCGTAGGCCGCATGCAGCTCGTAGATCTCGTGGGCGACCGCAAGCAAGTCTCTGAACTCGTGCTCGAGAACGCCATTCCGGACCTTGAAAAGCTCGGTATCGTGGTGCAGACGTTCAACATCCAGAATTTTGAAGATGCAAACGGCGTGATTGAAAATCTTGGTGTCGATAAGACTTCTGCCATCCGCAAAGCCGCCGCGATTTCCAAGGCAAATGCCGAAAGAGACATCAGCGTTGCTCAATCGCAGGCCAAGAAAGAAGCTAACGATGCCGCCGTTGCCGCAGAACTCGAAATTGCGCAGAAGCAAAACGATCTTGCCGTGAAGAAAGCGAACCTGCAAAAGATTTCTGACACGGAAAAAGCAATTGCAGATGCCGCTTACGAAATCCAGAAGCAGACTCAGCAAAAAGAAATTAACGTGGCTCAGGCCGAGGCTGAAGTCGCGAAGCAAGAAAAGGAAATTGAAATTCGCGAACGCATGGTCATGGTGACAGAAAAGGAACTTAAGGCCCAAATCGAAAAGAAAGCCGAAGCCGACCGCCAAGCACAAATCCAGCGTTCCGAAGCCGAACTCTTCCAGCAACAGAAAGACGCCGAAGCCATCCGCTATAAAGAAGAACAGCGCGCCAAGGCAATCAAGCAAATTGCAGAAGCCGAAAAGGAAAAGGCATTCGCCGAAGCTGAAGCCACAAAGGCAAAAGCATTAGCAGAAGCAGAAGCGACAAAGGCTAAGGGTCTCGCCGAAGCTGAAGCGATCAAGGCTCAAGGTCTTGCCGAAGCCGAAGCGCTCAACAAGAAGGCCGAAGCCATGAAGCTTTACGGCGATGCTGCTCGTCAAGAAATGCAGCTCAAGACGATTGAAAAATACTTCGAGCAAATGCCACAAATTGCAGCTGCTATCGCAAAGCCGATGGAAAAGATTGGCAACATCACCATGTACGGCGAAGGCAATACGGCAAAGCTCACGGGCGACATCACCAAAACACTCACGCAGGTCACGAACGGCCTTACCGACTCGCTCGGCATTGATCTCCGCACGGTTCTTGGATCCATGTTCGGTGCAAAACTCGCCGGAGTCACGAAAAATGACGATTCCAAGAAAGAAAACTCGTAATAAATTCTAAAAATTCACACAATAGGAGATTACAGAATAGCCTGTAATCTCTTCTTTTTTTATATTCAAATCATGCGTGTATTGTTGTTGACCATTTTGCTTGCAACGATAGCCTTTGCAGCCTCCCCTGCAAAGACCGATTCGTCTGTGGTCCAATCCCGCGATATAACAACAATTTCCACAACCGCACCGACAGATACTATTGTCGACACAATTTACGTCATTCAATCAAGCGGCATTCCTTGGAATCGCGAGCATTTTGACCCAGAACGTTTGGTGCGACACGACACTTTCGACCCCGCATTGAAAGTTGCTTACACTTACTCCGTGAGCTTTATCGGCGGTTCGCTCGGTTCTTTTGCACAACAAAGTTTTATGGCGCATTTCGCTTACGAATTCACGCCTAATCTTCACTTGTACGCAAACGTCGGTCTCTGGATGCCGCTATATTCTAACATTCGCTTTGGAGCTCCGATTGCTAGAGAAGATGTAAGGCAAGGGAACATAAGCGTTCTAGTTCCAGACATCGCGCTAGAATACAAGCCCAGCGACAAAGTGACATTTAGAGTCATGTACGTCAACGAACGCGATGCATTCAGGGCTTACGGCCCACACCGTTACTTCTACGACGATTGTCCGTGGAGCAGCCCTCTTTATTGCAGATAAATTCTACTACTCTCGCCTTGCGCACTTTTTGATGTCTTCGACATCCGTAGCTTCGGCTCGGTAATGAGAAAGCTAGCTTTCTCGCTACTCTCGCCTTGCGCACTTTTGACGCTTTCAGCGTCCGTGGCAGCGGCTCGGTAATAAATTCGCGCAAGCACGATTTTGCTACTCTCGCCTTGCGCACTTTTGTATATTCATTGACATGAATATGAAATACATTATTTTATCTGCCCTTAGCATAACAATGCTAGCCTTTGCGGATGCACCCGCAAATCTTAAATCAACCGGAATGGCATCTCAAGTCATTGCCGAAGCTACAGCCCCCCAAAACACTGAAGTCGGCACCAATTACGAAATTCAAAACGGCGGCATTCCTTGGAACCGCGAATTTGATTCCGACCGCATGGTCCGTCACCAAACATTCGATCCGGCCTTAAAAGTGGCATATTCCTATTCGCTCAATTTCGTAGCAGGAAGTTTCGGGTCATTTGCAAATCAAAGCTTTATGGGGCATTTCGCCTACGAATTTACACCAGACCTTCACTTGTACGCAAACGTTGGTCTTTGGATGCCGCTTTACACCAACCTCAGCAACGGCTCCCGCATTGCAAGAGAAGACATGCGCCAAGGCAATGTCAGTGTGATAATTCCAGATATTGCATTGGAATACAGACCTAGCGAAAACGTTTTGTTGAAAGTGGCATACGTCAACGAACGAGACGCGGTCAAGGCTTACGGCCCACGCAGCTTCTTTCATGACCGCAGTTCTTCAAGATGCACCGTACTCTGCCAGTAATTTTTTCGCAAGCATAACCACATAAGAAATCTATACAGTCTCATCACACATCTATTCTACATTGTCACCTCGCGCACGCCGCGGGGTCTTTTTATTTTTTCTAAATTTTACAGCAAAGAATGCTCCAAAACTATTCTAAAGCACTCCATCTAAACTTTGCCGTAGGGGTTTCTTCGGCTGTTTTTGCCGCATTCCTCTTTACAGGTTGCGAAGAAGAAAAGCAAGCCCCAGTTGTTCGCGAAGTCCGCCGCATCAAAGGCGAAGTGGAAGTGCTGAACAGTTGCAGCATGAAAGGCGCCGCCGTAAAAATGCGCTCTTTCTTACGCAACAACGGATTTGATGTCGTCCATATCGATAACGAACGACTCCAGAACTACGACGAGACCATCATCGTACTCCGTAACCCAGAATGGGAAGGCGCACAGGCGCTTGCCGCCACGCTCAAGACTAAAAACGTCTTGGTGCTGTTGAACAAGAATGCCACGGTCGATGCCGTAGTGCACACCGGAAGAGATTTTCAACAAATAGTAGAACCCGATCAGGGAGATAAACATGACAGCAACAAATAACCAAGATTTTTCTGAAACCGTTAAGCTTGGTGCAGGTATCCTTTTTGAACTTCGCGCCCAAAACGTGCAGCTCATCGACCTCCGTGGAGTCAAGAACGAAGCGGATTACTTCCTCATCGCGACTTGCGAAAGCGAAGCCCAGATGCAGGCCATCTTGAACGAACTCACCAAGGAATTCAAGGCTCGCAAACTCCACTATATCGGCGTTGAATACAAGGAAGGTGTCCGTTGGGCCATCTTTGATGCGGGTCTTGACCTGATGGTCCACCTGTTCGAAGAAGAAAAGAGAAATGAAATTTCTTTCGACCGCCTGTACGCAGACGGCAAACTTATAAACCTTGATGAGCATGACTTCATCCGCGAAGACGCTAAGAAGTCTGGAGACGACAATGAACTCATTTAATGCAGAAATCGCAAAGGCTCTTGCCGCTACTGGAGCATTTGCTGAAGATGCCGCATTGAAACTTATTTCCGTACCGCCTGATACAAGCCACGGAAACTTCACTATCCCGTGTTTTTCTCTTGCAAAGACACTCCGCAAGGCTCCGAAGCTCATTGCCGAAGACCTCGCTGCACAAGTGAAACTCCCTGCAGGCCTTTCGAAAGTCGAAGCCGTTAACGGTTATTTGAACTTTTTCATTGACCGCAATTTCCTCGCCAAGGAAACATTGGGCGAAATCGCCGCCAAGGGCTTGGAATACGGCCATGCCGCTCCGAATGGCAAAGTCGTCTGCATCGACTACAGTTCCCCGAACATCGGTAAGGAACTCGCGTTCCACCACCTACGTTCTACAATGATCGGTAACTCGCTCGCCCGCATCTACAAGGCTGCCGGTTACAAGGTCGAACGCATCAACCACTTGGGCGACTGGGGTACAGCCTTCGGTAAGCTCATCGTGATGTACCTCCGCGAAAAGCTCCCGACTGACGATGCCACGCTGGATGCCCTCACCGTGAAGGAACTCAACATCCTTTACGCCAGTTTCTCCAAAGCATCCAAGGAAGAGCCCGGTCTCGAAGACGAAGCACGCGCCGCATTCACAAAGCTCGAACAGGGCGACGCCTTCTACCGCAAGCTGTGGACCGCATTCCGCGCCGCCACGCTCAAGGAACTCATGCGCATTTACGACATGATGGGCGTTGGCTTTGACCATTACACTGGCGAATCCTTCTTTGAAGACAAGATTCCGGCCGTTCTCGACGAACTCCGCGAAAAGAACCTGTTGGTGAACAGCCAGGAACGCGATGTGGTGATGCTCGACGAATTCGACTTGAACCCGTGCCTTATCCGCAAAAGCGACGGTTCCACGTTGTACGCAACCCGCGACCTCGCCGCAGCCATTTACCGCAAAAAGGAATACAACTTTGACAAGTGCCTTTACGTGGTGGACCTTGGACAAGCGCTCCACTTCAAGCAGGTATTCCACGTTTTGAAGAAGATGGGCCGCGAATGGTACAAGGACATGTACCACATTCCGTTCGGCGTGATCCTCCAGATGGTCGATGGCAAGTGGGAAAAAGGAAAGACGCGTACCGGAACGGCAAGTCTCCTCCGCGATGTAATCGAAGCTGCCCAGAAGAAGATTCTCGAATTCATCGACGAAAAGAATCCGACTCTCGAAAACAAGGAACTCATCGCACGCCAGATCGGTATTAGCGCACTCACATTCAACGACCTCAAGAACAGCCGCTTGAAGGATGTTCGCTTTGACTGGGATGCCGTGATGAGCTTCGAAGGTGATACGGGTCCGTATGTGCAGAACGCCCACGTGCGCCTTTGCAGCATCATGCGCAAAGCCGGCTACACGGTGAACGTTGCCGATGTCGATTACTCGCAGCTCACCGATGACGCCGCCTACAGCCTCATCAACATTCTCGCGAAGAAGGGTGAAAAGATTCTCGCCGCCGTCAAGGACGATGAACCGAGCGTGCTCGCGCAATACGCCCTGGAAATTGCCGAAGCCGCACACAAGTTCATCCACGAAGACCGCGTGCTCGGATCTGCCGAAGAAAAGTCCCGCTTGTTCCTTGTACAATCGACGCAGATTGTGCTCGAAAACGTGCTCGACCTCCTCGGCCTCTTCCCCATCCGCCAGATGTAGCAGCGCGCTTCGCGCAGTAGGAAGTAGGAAGTAAGAAGTAGACAGTTAGACAAATGCGTAGGTCGAGTGTCGCGACAAAACTTGTTTTGGCATGACCGAGACCAGCATTTGGTACTTGAGCAAAGCGAAAGTACTAGTAGACAGTAAAAAAAAAACGAGAGCTTTTTAAGCTCTCGTTTTTTGCATTTGGAAAACTTCCTACCGACTACTTCCTACTGTCTACTAATTACCGTTAATGCATCTCACAGAATAACCATTATTCCTTGCAGTTGCAGGGACAAGCTGGCGAACCATCTGATCACTCATGCGGCCCATAGCCCAAAGCCAAATCGTTTCGTTGCGGCCATTCTGAGCACTCCAGAAACCAGCATATTCGCCCATATCTTCGTAACGTACCGTAGACCTGCCAAGGAGCTTGCGATAGCCCGAAGAGAAAACAGTAAAGCCATATTCGTCGGTACCGCCACCGCCCTGCCAGCCAGTCGTAGCCTTCATCTTGGAAGCAAAGTTACCGCACTTATCAACGCCATCATAGCAACCCGTGAGGCCCTTGAGCATATCAGACCATTCGCGGTCACGCGGCAAGTGCCAGCCTTCAGGGCAAGCCTTGCGAGCGCCTTCCAAGTCGTACAAGCGACCACTACGAGCGCAGTAAGAATCCTTGTCTTCATAGCACCAGGAATGACCTTCGACATTGTAGTTCACGTTCTGAGCAAACCATTCACGACCTTCCACCTTGATAATGCGATAAACTTGTCCATCGCGCGGGTCCGTAAAAGACGTAGACTTGTCACGAATCATAGCGCGATGTTCCTGCTCGGCCTTACGGAACGCCGAAAGCTGTTCACGCTTGTATTTCTGACGACCTTCGAGTTCAGCCACCCAAGCCTTCTGGGCCTGCGGATTTGTAAACTTTATACGCAAATCATAAATATTGAACAAGTCGTTACCGCAAGCAAAATCGACACCGGCAATATTGATAATTTGTTCTTGATTACCAAAGCGACGCGGCTTGTCAAAGTAAGAAACCCACGCTTCCATGGTGTTGCGGCAGTTGTCGTAGAAATTCGGATCTTCGACCAACTTTGCCGGAATTGTCATGTTACCCGCAACAGAAAAATCAAACTTGTCATCCAAAATGCGGAATGAAACCGGTTGGACATTCTTGTAATGCGTGTATTCACCAAAACGGATATCCCCGTCAATTTTGGCAGCAGCATAATCGCCCTGTCCTTCGGCATTAAAAATAGCATCCCACGTTTTCGGCGGAGCCGCAAAAACCTGGGCAACGGACAGCATGAGCACTGAGCAAATTCCTAGTTTGAACAATTTAATTCTCTCCATTTTTTAATCCATTCTATTTACTTATTGCAATGTTAGTTATTTTTTATCTACTTGAATGTAAATTGTTTGGTAAAATGCCCTAAATTTTTTAATATTATAGTATGTCTATGACTCGTTATATTCTTCAAATTCTTTGCCCTGACCAAAAGGGACTTATCGCCGGCACAACGCAAGTTCTCGCCAAAGCCGGAGCTAATATTATCGACCTCCAGCAACACACCGCCAAGGATATCGAAACGTTTTTCTTGCGTGCCGTATTCGACATTGAATCGGACGACATTCCCGAAGTCAAAAGACACCTCGAAACCATCGCTCCGCACTTGCAGTTGAACTGGAAACTCTTTGACACATCTAAGACTGAACGCGTTGCCATTTTTGTTTCGAAGACCGACCACTGCCTTTATGACCTTCTCCTCAAGCATCGCGATGGCGACCTCCCCTGCGAATTCAGTTGCATCGTCGGAAACCACCCGGACTTGGGCCCTGTAGGCGGTTCCTTTGGTGTTCCGTTCTACTATGTGCCGTCTAACCCGGACAAGACCATTCCCGAAAATCGTTTCCGCGAAATCATCGAAGAAACAAAAACAGATACGATTGTCCTTGCCCGCTACATGCAGATCTTGAGCGAGAACTTTACCGAAGAATTCAAGTACCGCATCATCAACATCCACCACGGATTCCTCCCGGCATTCAAGGGGGCAAAGCCCTACCACCAGGCATGGCACAAGGGTGTGAAGATTATCGGTGCAACGGCGCACTTTGCCACCGAAGACCTCGACCAAGGTCCGATTATTTGCCAAGACATCCAGCGCGTTCCAGAAACCGCAAGCATCGACGAACTTGTTGAACTCGGCAAGGATATCGAAAAGCGTACGCTTTCTCAAGCGCTCAAGCTCTGGCTTGAACACCGCGTGTTCGTTCACGCCGGCAGAACGTTTATTCTCTAGGAGTCACCAATGTCCGAAGAAAACCAGAATGAAGTCCCCGCTCAGGAACCGACTGTTTCCGCAGACAGCGAAGTCAAGACTGAAGCTACAGCCGAAGTCACACAGACTAGCGTCGAACCTGTAGATGATGATAAAGAAATTGTCAATCCTTTAACAGGCGAAGTGATTCGTCCCGCAAAGCAGAAAGAATCTTCGAACTCGCCGTACAAGCAGTTCAAACCGGAAACGTTTGTAAACCCGATGACGGGCGAAGAAGAGCAGACCACAATTGGTGGCCCCCAGGTCATTATCAAAAAAGACCGCGGACTCGCCTACTATGTCGGTTTTGCATTGCTCGTTGTCTTGAGTTTTGCATTCTTCTTTTTGCCGGGCATTACCATTACATTCGCAGTAAGCCGTCTCGTCGACTTGAACACATCTGCGGCATGGGTATTCAGCACCATTCTGAGCTTCGGAGTTTGGCTCATTTTCAAGCTAAAAATCAAGGGATTCGAAAAATCCTTCCATCGCTATTTAGTACTTTGCGTAGTATGCTTGGTGGCAATGTTTGCCATCCAGTTTATTACGGATTACAACGTGATTTCAGAAGTTGTTGCGCTCCTCATCGGAGCTAAAGGCTAGGAATTTTAAATGAATAATACAGATAATTTTGTTCACTTTCTCGTAGAATCTGGCGCTCTTAAATTTGGCAACTTCGTGACCAAGAGCGGTCGCGAAACACCTTACTTTATCAACACCGGAGAGTTCCGCACCGGAGCTTCTCTTTCGAAACTCGCTGAATTCTACGCTTCGGCATTCATGGTTCATTTTGACGGCAAGGCCCAGAACCTCTACGGTCCGGCCTACAAGGGCATCCCGCTCTGCGCCGCAACGGCAATGAAGCTTTCTGACCTTTATTCCCAAAACCTTACCTTTACGTATAACAGAAAAGAAGTCAAGGACCATGGCGAAGGCGGTTCTCTTGTCGGTTACAAATACGCCGAAAAGACAAACGTCGTCATCATCGAAGACGTGATTACCGCAGGCACTTCCGTCAACGAAACAATGCAGGCGCTTTCTCAAATTGAAAACGCAAATGTCATCGGTCTTTTGATTTCTGTGGATCGCAAGGAAAAGCTCGATAACGGCAAGTCTGCACTCCAGACCGTTCAAGATGAATACGGCATCGAAGCCCATTCCATCGTGAACATCAATGACATCATTGCATTCCTCGAAAACGAAGAAAACCGCAAGGCAATCAACGCCCCCGAAGGAATCCTTGACCGCGTCTATGCCTACCGCGAAAAGTGGGGAGCAGTTTAAAACTGCAAGTTCTTCCCGCGAAATCCACGAGAGCAAATGACGTTTAAGAAGTCAATTTTATCCATTGGATTTGCAATCTGCATGCTCACCGGGTGTGCAGATTCTTATCATTGGACAACAAGCCACCCCGCGTACCATAAGGCACCTTATGGCGGCATTGCTGTTACAGGCATCGAGAACGCATTTGTCATTACTCGTTCAAACTGGTTTGCCAAGCGCCTCGAAATCGGCACGGATAGCATTCAAATTAAAGGAACAACCCACTGCCGCAACACATTTGAAACAGAATTGCGCAAGGCATACGGGAACCTCATTGTTATTCCGGATTCAGCAAACACCAAGTTTCCCGAAGAAAGCCTAAAACTTGACGAACGCATCTTTATCAAGGGACACATTCCAGAACAAGGTATCGCCATTAAGGACACCGCCGGCAATGTTCCGCCAGTTGTCTTGATTCTGCACGAATTCATTATCGGTACGGACTTGAAGCGCGAAAATTTCTTTGACTATGCGCTCATCCACAACGAAAGCGGCAATATCCGCAAGCCCGATAACGTGAGCGCCGTTTTCTCGTACACACTTTGGGACAATTTAAAGCAGCGCCCGCTTTTCAGCGCTGTTGACGAAATCCAGCAGCCCATCACGACCTACAAGCTTGCAAACTTGACGAACCTCATCCAGATTGCCGTCCAAAAAATCCGCAAGAATATCTACGAAGGAGTGGTCAAATGAAAAAACTCCTCGCCATACTTTTATTCCTTGCGGCTTTTGCAAATGCCTCCGAAGTTTTCTTCGATTCGCGTTTCACGTTGTGGAAAGACGCAACCATCTTGATTTGGTCACTCGACGGCAATTCGCCCATTAGCACTAACGAATTTTGCCTATCACTCCGCCGTAACAATACCGGAATCGGAGAACCCAAATGCCGCGAATTTGGGGAATGGGAACGCGACACCATCGCCATGCGCTATGGCTCCTGGCTTTCGAACAACTTAGAAAAAGGTTTGCCATCAAGTTACTTGCGCGCAAGGCACCCCGGCATGGCTGCAAAGATTCAAGTTCTCGAAGACAATATCGTTCTTTTCCTCGCACCTCAAGGAAAGTTTATTCAAGTAGCAATTTTTGACGAGACCGCACAAGAGCCAAAAGCAGCAGGCATCGTCAAAGCAAACAGCGATAAAATAGCCCTCGGTGATGACATTGCTGCCACATTCTTTGACAAGCGCACCAAGCGCCGCCTCACCAAAGAAGAACGTCTCAAAATGCAAACAGAACCCGATGACCTTTACAAGGAAGTTCCGAATTTAAAAATTTGGGCTGGCGTAGGTGTTGGTTTTTCACAAGCCCATTTTCCGCTCACTCCCGATAACTGGACGAGCAGCCATACCAAAAGCCGAGTGCGCAACTACCGCGCCACAAAGGATTCCGTAAGCCTTTGGAATTTTATCGACGATGCAGACCCGTTCCTCAGCTTTTACGCAGGCCTCACGTGGCATGGCTTTATCGGCATCGAATTCATGTACCGCTATTCCAATCGCGATATGAAAATCGACCATTCCGATACAGTCTACAAGGAACTCGATCATTGGGATTTCGGACAGCACGATATCGGGCTCAACGCGCTTTTATCCATGACATACCCCATCACGCCATGGCTTAACATTACACCGCTATTTTTCCTCGGTTTCCAATACACCTTCTACGTCGAAGATATCGAGCTCAAGAAGGGAGTCAAAACCCCATCAAAAGCTTACAAGTACCGCATTAAATTCGAGGACCTTTATAAAGGCGCACTCGTAGGCATTGGCGGACAGTTCGTATTCAAAAAGCATTATGGCGTAGACCTCCGCGCAGGCATTTCTAGCCGCGGTCGCGACCTCTATGAAGCCCCCTCCCCCGATGCAGGCGCCGCCCCCACAACAATCGGCAAATCCACCATCGATTGCTTTATAAGCCTCGGGTTTGAATACCATTGGACGCTGTAATTAGTTACTAGTTAATAGTTACTTCGCCCTATGGGCTAGTTACTAGAATTTAATTACTAGAATTCTTAATATGGAATTCTCTAGTAACTAGTAACTTGGAACTCTCAACTAAGACCTCCTACTTGCAATTTTTCTATCTTTGCCACCACTATGAGTGAAGACATTAAAGAAGAAACGAAAGAAAGAGTAAATCCGTTTTTAACGCCTGTTAAAATTATCGAGCCCAAGAACAAGCTCCCCGATTATACATTTGACATGCTCCCCGAAGAACAGAAGGCTATTCTCCGGGAACACGGTTGGACCGAACTCATGCCCGTCCAGCGCAAGTCCATCCCTTACATGCTCGCCGCCCGCGATATGCTCGTGCAATCGAAGACGGGTTCGGGCAAGACGGGCGCGTACGCCCTCCCGCTTTTGCAGGTCATTGTCCGTGACCATCCGTATCCGCAGGCACTTATCCTTGTGCCAACGCGAGAACTCTGCATCCAGGTGCAAGAAGAATTCGAAAAGCTCTCGAAGGGTACAGGCATCAAGTCCGTCGCTATTTTTGGCGGCGTGAACTACGAACCGCAAATCAAGGCGCTCCGTTCCGGCGTACATGTCATTGTCGCTACTCCGGGCCGACTCATGGACCACATCCAGCGCGGCAATGTTGATTTGCTTTCTATCCGTGATCTCGTGCTTGACGAAGCCGATGAAATGCTCTCGATGGGTTTCTACCCCGACATGCAGAAAATCCGCAAGTACTTGCCGAAGGCAATCTCTTGCACGATGTACAGCGCTACGATTCCGCAGACGGTCAAAAGCCTTGCCCGCGAATTCCAGCGCCCGGGTGCCGATTTCCTTTCGCTCAGCTATGACAAGGTCATCGCGAACAACCTCGAACACCGCTACTACACTTGCGACGTGATGGAAAAGGATTCCATGACCATCAAGGTTCTGGAATACTACAATCCTGAAAGCTGCATGATTTTCTGCAACTACAAGCGCGACGTGAGCTACTTGGAACAAGTGCTTTCCGGTTACGGCTTTGAAGTTGGCGCCCTCAGCGGCGATGTGGCCCAGAGCCTCCGCGAAAAGACGCTCAACGCCTTCCGCGACAAGAAACTCAAGATCCTCATCTGCACCGATGTGGCAGCCCGCGGTATCGACGTGGACCACGTGACGCACGTGATTGTTTACGACCACCCCGCCGACCACGAAGTGTACGTGCACCGCAGCGGGCGTACCGCAAGAGCAGGCCGTAGCGGTCTTTGCATCTCGCTCATCACGCCGGTCGAAGAAATCGACCTGCGCCAAACGGCAGTCGACTTCGGCATCAACTTCATCAAGATGGATCCGCTTACAAACGAAGAAATCGCGAAGAAGGTGAGCGAACGTACCAAAGTCCGCCTCGAAGAAGTCCGCAAGCACTTCGGCGGTCAAAAAGCAACTGAACGCATCAGCCGCATGCTCCCGCTCGTTAAGGATCTCGCGAACGGCACCACCGACGACCAGATGCTACTTGCGTATCTGTTAGATAAATTTGCATGGAGGAAGTGATATAGTAGACAGTAGGAAGTAGGAAGTAGACAGTATTGCTTGTCAATAAAGTCAATTATAAAGAAACTCCGATATCCTACATTTGCTATAGATCATTAGACTCGATGCTCACGCTTATTATGGCATAACTTCCTACTTCTAACTAATTATGGCTAAGATCAAAGTAAAATCCGCAAAAGAAATCGAACTGATTCGCGATGCCGGCGCTCTCGCCGCCGAAACGCTGATCCGCGCGGGAGAAATGTGCAAGCCCGGCGTCTCCACCCTCGAAATCGATGAATTCATCGGCGACTACACTCGCCAGCACAAGGGCATCTCCGCCTGCATGGGCTACCACGGCTACCCGCGCTACGCCTGCATCAGCATCAACGAAGTTGTCTGCCACGGCATCCCGAACGCGAACACCATCCTCAAGGATGGCGACATCGTGAACATCGACATCACGACAATCCTCTCCGGCTATCACGGCGATACCTCCGCCATGTTCTGCGTTGGTAAGGTCTCCGACATCGCCCGTGAACTCGTGGACACCGCCAAGTTCTGCATGGAAGAAGGCATCCGCGCTGCTGGCGAAAGAGGCGCCCACTGGAACGACATCGGCTGCGCCATCCAGGACATCGCCGACGAACATGGCTTTAGCGTTGTCGAAGACTACTGCGGTCACGGCATCGGTCGCGGCTTCCACGAAGAACCGACCGTCTACCACTTCCGCAACTACGAACGTTGCCCGTTCATCGAAGTCGGTAACGTGTTCACCGTAGAACCGATGCTCAACGTCGGTCGCCCGGGCACCAAGACTCTCGCCGACGGCTGGACCGCAGTGACCCGCGACGGCTCGCTCAGTGCCCAGTGGGAACACACCGTCGTGAAGACCAAGGATGGCATCGACATTCTCACGTTGCCAAGATAGCCATGTCCTTCCTCAGTAACGCCCGCGACAAAGCGATTGAATTCTTTTTTCAGCGTAACGATTTCTTCAAGCAATTTGGAGAAATCCAAAACGTTGATATAGATTCACAAGAAAACCAAGCGAACATCACCATCCTTCTGCATGGCGAGACCGAGCCGACTCTTCTTTGCGCCCACTATTGCTTTGAAGATACAGATGAAGGAACTTTGATTGTCATAAACAAAGTCGATAGTCCGAGAGTGATGATCAACGAAATCGCCGCGTGGTGGTTCAAGGACCATTCCATCAAGAAAGCGCTCCCAAAAGGCACCGGCTTATTCGCCAAAATTTTGTTCTAACTGGCACCGAAGGAATTTTATCATGGACGAACAACTTCAAAAAGTCTTCAACAACATTTCTTTTAGTGTCAACGCCGAGAAACAGACGATGGACCTCACGGTCCTCCCGCATGGCGAAACCACACCCATTTCGTTCCATTTGAACTACAAACTCGTAGAAAATGGCGAAGAAACCGAAATAATCGTCGAAAAAATAGCCTCAGATCGAATTTGGGTCGATGAAATTGTTCACTTGTGGCTAGAAAAAAGTAATTTTCAATATAGGATTCCCCAAAAACTCTCAAGAATTGTTAAAATGTTCTTGAAACAGGAGATCTAAAAGGAGCAAGCCCATGTTGAATTTTAAAGAATACAAAGACAAAAAAAGCGAATCCATTCAGGAACTGTTCAACTCTATCGTCTTCAATCTGATTACGGACATTCCAGACTCGCTCCTTTGCCCCAACAGCGATCCCGACAAGCGCGCCGAAGTACTTATCAAGCAGGCCGCATTGAAGGCAGCCACGGTGAGTACATCGCTCTCCATCCCGGCCGGTTTTACAGGTGTCTTGACCTCCATCCCGGATATTGCCGCGGTTTGGCGCATCCAGGCACAGCTCGTTTCTGATATCGCCTGCACCTATGGCAAGTTCGCCATGCTCAGCCGCGAAGCCATGGTCTGGTGTCTTTTCCGCCACAGTGCAGCCTCGCTCCTTCGTGATGTTGCAGTCCGCACCGGAAGCCGCATCGTTGTTCAGAAACTCTCGCTCACAGCACTCCAGAAGTTGCTCCAAAAAATCGGCGTGAAGATTTCTGCAAACTTCCTCGGTCGCATCGCACTCCGCGCCATCCCCGCTATTGGCGCTATCGGAAATGGTGCTTACACTTACTTTGACACCACCGAAGTCGGAAAGACCGCCACAGCATATTTCAAAGCACTCGAAGGCGTTGAAAAGCCGGAACTCGTCGAAAATAGCATCGACAAAGATCCTGATTCCAGCGAATCCGATGCAGAATCAACAGAAAACACCGAAAGCACTGACGAAAACAAGACGGACAAATCCATTTAGCTTTCCGTGTCCATTTCACAAACCATCAAGAATATTCTCAATCAGCAAGGAGTCTTTGTACTCCTTGTTTTAGTTCTTGTATTTCTTTTTTCATTTTCCTTCTTTGGCGAAAAGATTCCACTCAACGATGGCGCGGGCTATGACGGAACCTTTTATTATAGCGTCGCCCAGAATTTTTCGACGGACTTTTTTGAAAATGCCTACGACCGCTTCCGCATCTTCCGCATTTTCCCATTTTTCCTAATTAATTTGTTTTTTTCCATTTTCAGCATCGAGCCAAGTCATGCAAACCTAATGTACTCGATGTATGTTCTCCATTACTTGAATCTCGCGATCCAGCTAACATTCTTTTTCAAGCTAGCACGCCTAAACAACTGGAAAAAGACAACCACGTCTATCATCTTTGCATGTTTCTTTTTCAACTATTTCACCCTTAAAAATTTCGGTTACGAGATATTCCAGACCGATGCTTTCGCCACCACAATCTTTCTCGTTTCATTCTATTATCTCCAGCAAAAAAACATCTTTCTCGCATTATCCATTTCGTTCTTGGGACTTATCACCTGGCCCACAGTCTCATACACAATATGGCTATTGTACATCTTTAATAAACCCTTTCCGCAAGACGGGCTTCGCCTAAATTTTATCACCGGGAAATTAGTTTCGATTGTATTCCCCCTACTTTCCATCGGAGCAGTCGTAACGCTTTACGTGTTGCACAAGCAAGCTATTCTCGAAAGCATGCTCTGTATGCAAGCATACTTGCCGTTCCTCATCACAAATGCATGTGCCTGGAGCGTTTTCCTGTACATTCTTTTTCGCCACTGCAACTACAACATTTACTGCCCGCACAAAAAAAATCTTAGCATTCCCTGGAAAAAAATAACAAGTATCGCTATTCCGTTCCTCGCAATAAACATTTTCTTCCGCATGTACGCGAATAACGAATTTTTCTTCAATGAAGCCGCATTCGCCCTTCAAATACTTCTTCGACCGCTCAAGTATCCGCTTATCACACTTATCGGCCATATATCCTACTTTGGGATTCTTCCGATGCTTGTATTAATCCTCTTCCGCCATCTTTTAAAAGACGTATTCCACCGCACTGTCGGCTACACCATTGCATTTGTCGCTTTTCTCTTTTTTGCAACGGACAGCGAAGCCAGGCACATACTCCCGCAAATTCCATTGGCCCTCGTCCCGCTCGCAAGCCTCCTCGACAAAATGAACTTGAACGTAAAATCCGTCTCAGCCTTGATCGTTCTGCAACTTGTCCTCAGCCACTTTTACCTCCCGATAAACGCGGATGGGCTCGCCGAAGCTATCGAAAGCAACAACTTTTATACGGTCGCACAACGTTATTTTATGAGTTTTGGCCCGTGGATGTCATTCCACACTTATATTGTATGGGCAGCGATTTCTGTTTTCACCGCAATTTTAGTGTGCCAAATCATCAAAAAACGCAAGATTTAGCTATTTTCGCCCCCTTTTATACTATCAAATGAAAAACCGCCCTTGAGTTCCCCCCAAAATTTTCTATTTTTGGGCGCAACATTCAATAACATCAACTCCATTAGTGGAATAAAAATATGAAAGACATTCAGCTGCACAGAAATATTGGTATTTCTGCTCACATCGACTCCGGTAAGACAACTCTTACCGAACGTATCCTCTACTTCACAAAGCGTATCCACGCTATCCACGAAGTTCGTGGTAAAGACGGCGTCGGTGCCACGATGGACTCCATGGAACTTCCGGTGAACGCGACTCCATCAACATCATCGATACCCCGGGGCACGTGGACTTCACGATCGAAGTGGAACGTTCTCTCCGCGTGTTGGACGGTGCTATCCTCGTCCTCACTGGCGTTGAAGGCGTTCAGTCCCAGTCTATTACTGTTGACCGTCAGATGAAGCGCTACCATGTACCGCGCGTCGTGTTCGTGAACAAGTGCGACCGCTCTGGTGCAAACCCGCTCCGCGTGGCTGTCATGCTCAAGGAAAAGCTCAACCACAAGCCGTGCGTGATGCAGATTCCTATAGGTTTGGAATCCAATCTTAAGGGCGTGGTTGACCTTATCGAAATGAAGGCCTACTACTTCGAAGGCGAAAACGGCGACGACATGATCGAAAAGGATATCCCGGAAGAACTCGTCGATCAGGCTAATGAATACCGTGAAAAGCTCGTTGACTGCTGCGCTGACTACAGCGACGAAGTCATGGAAAAGGCTATGGAAGGCCAGTATGGCGTTGACCAGATCGACAAGGCCCTCCTCAAGAAGGTTATCCGCGAAGCTACCATCCGTCTCGACATCACTCCGGTGTTCATGGGCTCCGCTCACAAGAACGTTGGTGTCCAGAAGCTCCTCGACGGTGTCATCGACTACCTCCCGTGCCCGACCGACGTTGAAAACAAGGCTCTCGACCTCGACAACAACGAAGCAGAAGTTATCCTCAAGTCCGAAGACAACGCACCGCTCGTTTGCTACGCATTCAAGCTCGTGAACGATCGCTATGGCCAGCTCACCTACGTCCGCGTTTACCAGGGTACCCTTAAGAAGGGCGACATGATCACCAACATGGCAACCGGCAAGAAGGTTTCCGTTGGCCGTCTCGTTCGTATGCACGCTGACGAAATGGTGGACATCACCGAAGCTGGTGCAGGCGACATCGTTGCTCTGTTCGGTATCGACTGCGCATCCGGTACGACATTCACGGATGGCAAGAACCACTACAACATGACTTCTATGCACGTTCCTAACCCGGTTATCGAACTTGTTATTGAAGCCAAGAACCGTGACGACCTCGACAACATGTCCAAGGCCCTCAACCGCTTCACGAAGGAAGACCCGACGTTCCAGGTCGAAGTTGACAAGGAATCTGGTCAGACCATCATCAAGGGTATGGGCGAACTTCACCTTGACGTTTATATCGAACGTATGCGCCGTGAATACAAGTGCGACGTGACGACTGGTGCTCCGCAGGTGGCTTACCGCGAAACCATCACCCGCCCGGCCAAGTTCGACTACACCCACAAGAAGCAGACTGGTGGTTCCGGTCAGTACGCTAAGGTCGTCGGTGAAATGCGTCCGATGGCTGTCGAAGGCGACCAGGAAAAGGTCTACAACTTCGTCAACTCCGTCGTCGGTGGCCGTATTCCGAAGGAATACATCCCGTCTTGCGACAAGGGTTTCCAGAGCTGCATGGAAGCAGGTTCTTTGATCGGCTTCCCGGTTGTGGGTATCGAAATGGAAGTTCAGGATGGTGCATTCCACCCGGTCGACTCCTCTGATATGGCGTTCCAGGTTGCAGCCCGTATGGCCTTCCGCGAAGCTTTCGCCAAGGCTGGTGCTCAGATCCTCGAACCGATCATGAAGGTCGAAATCCAGACTCCGACCGAATTCCAGGGCGGCGTTGTGGGTAACGTGTCCCAGCGTCGTGGTGCTATCACTGGCACTAGCGAAGAACAGGGCATGACCACAATCGATGCTGAAGTTCCGCTTTCCGAAATGTTCGGTTATGCTACGGACCTCCGTTCCATGACCCAGGGTAAGGCAGAATTCACCATGGAATTCTGCAAGTACCTCCCGGTTCCGAAGAACATCCAGGAAGAACTCATCAAGAAGTACGGCGACAAGGTCAAGGCTCGCGCTTAATATTGACTAAAGTCTAAATACTTTAAAGCCCTCGGTTATAATACCGAGGGTTTCTTTTTGCTCACGAATTCTAAAAGCCAAGCCTTCTTGAAAAGCTTACAAAAAAGGCCTGCAACTTTGGTTGCAGGCCTTTTTTATTGACCCAAACACCCTAGCTGAGCCACATATCCTCATTTTTAACTCGTATAAAACTTCCCTTATAAAGGAAGAGTCCCACAAGGCGGGCTCACGGGACTCTCTTTATAACGTAACACTAGTAAGTTCTACTCCGCGATTCGATTCGGCTTCCCGTCTCAGAACCAGAATTTACTTGTGCCACAAGAATAATATACCACACGAAATATTGGCATGGAAAAATTTTTCGCACAAAGCATACTCCAAAATGGAATGAAAAATTTACAAAGTTGCCCAAATTATTCAAAAAATTCACTTTTCTCAATCTGTGCTATTTGCTACTTTAATTCATCGAGGTAAAGAAAAGGTGCTGTATGACAAACAAGATTCTTCAATTTTTCGCAAAAAATACTTCAGCTAAATTGCTTACTCTATTCGCAATTGGAATTGCAGCGAGTTTTGCGGCATGCGCTTGCGAAGACTGCGAGGATTCTTGCAGCGAAATCAACCATTTTCAAAAACCTCTCACAAATTATGCAAAAACAGCCGATCTATTCAAGATTGGGAACAAAGTGCATTATGTTCATTCTGATGGATTTGAATTCGATTTGTCCGTAACCAAGGACACAATCTACACCGAAAACAAGACTGATTTTTGCTCTGAAATAAGCATCGAAAATCGTGATATACAACTTAAATCAAACGAACAAGCCATAAGCTTAGACGTTCAATTCAACGGACGGATTGAATTCGTTAACGAAAACAATCAAGCCAGTTTCATCACACCGTTTTACATCAACTTCGAAAATACTAGTTTTTATGTAGACCTAGACTCTTCTGGAGTGCCCGTAGAATCAGGCATCGAAGGACACATCACAATGCTAAATACGGTGACATTCAACGATGTTTCCTACGACAGTGTATTTGTCATCTTGGATTCACGCCACGTCAACGCCCGCAGCTACAACGAAGACTCTTCCGAATTAGGGGAACCAGCATACCTCTATTTTTCGAAATCAAAGGGCATCTTGAAAATAGAATCCCTTAATAGAAAAAGTATCACAATCAAGGAATAGCATTAAACGCTTTTTGCCTTAGCTTCTTTCCAGAGCTTTTGCAGGCCTTCTAGCCCAACATCCTTGATTTCTTGACCTTGTTCCTTAACACGGCGCTCCACTTCGCGGAAGCGCTTTTCGAATTTGTTGTTTGCACGTTGCAAGGCAATATTCGCATTAAAACCGCAATGGCGCGCCACATTCACAAGGCTAAACATGATATCGCCAAATTCATCTTCCAGGCGATCTACATTATCTTTTTCAGGAGAAACATTTTCCATCTCGGCGCGAAATTCCGCAAATTCCTCTTGAGCCTTGTCGAATACGGGCCCCGGTTCGCCCCAGTCAAAACCGACTTTGGCCACACGACGGATAATATCTTGGCTACGGGCAAGCGTTGGCATGCTTTTGCTAACTTTATCCATAATAGATTCACCGGCATGCTTTAAGTTGTTCTTTTCTTGTGCCTTGATGCGTTCCCAACGGCGGCTGACTTCGTTAGCATTATCAACTTGAGCATCACCAAAAACATGTGGATGCCTGCGCACCATCTTTTCGCAAAGTCCTTGAATCACATCGTCAATGGAAAAATCGCCTTGTTCCTTGCACACTTGCGAATGAAAAATCACTTGGAAAAGCACATCGCCAAGTTCCTCGCACATGTGCTCCTTGTCGCCCTCTTGTGCGGCATCGATAAACTCACAACTTTCTTCGACCAGATAAGGCAACAGCGAATGCGTATCTTGCTTGCGGTCCCACGGGCAACCGTTCTCCGAGCGGAGACGCGCCATAATATCAACCAAATCGTTAAACGAGTATTTCATGCCTTAAAAGATAGAAAGTATAACGTGGCCCTTGTTTTTATTCAACAAAATCAGTAAATTACATATCGTTAATTTTATCGTTTCCTTTTATCGTTACGTTTATTCAACCCCACCCCACTTGTGCGTCGGGAATCTTTATTAAGAACTTATGGAAACGAATCTTTTAAACGAACCGTACCGCGAACTCGCCCCCGAAACATATCCCCTGCTATTAGGGCAATCCAAATACCGTCCCAAGCGTCTTTTTTGCAAAGGCGCCCTCCCCTCCGCGGATAAAATCGGAATCGCCATGGTCGGCACCCGCCGCCCGACAGCCTCTGCCGAAGAGCTTTGCAGGCGGCTTGTCGCATCGCTAAAAGGCACGAACGCGGTTGTGGTTTCTGGGCTTGCCCAAGGCATCGATAGCTTTTGCCACAAAGCCTCATTAGACGCCGGAATTCCGACGATAGCCGTTCTCGCGCAAGGGCTAGACGCCAAAATCGATGGAGAACGCGCAACTATTGCAGAACGCATTTTGCAAGCCGGAGGCGCGCTCCTAAGCGAATACGAAGGGGACGCTCCCGCCTACAAAGGTTGCTTTGTAGCCCGCAACCGCATTATCAGTGGACTCAGCCAGGCAACGCTCGTAGTACAAAGTCGCAAAAAAGGGGGCGCCCTCATCACCGCACAATATTGCATTGACGAAGGCAAATTGCTCCTCGCCATCCCCGGGAACTTCGACTGCGACCTCTATAGCGGCACAAACGCACTCCTCGACAGCGGGCACGCAAAGCCCGTCTTCATTCCCGAAAATTTGCGGTCGGCAGCAGGCATTTCTCTCATCGAAGGAGCTAAAATCGAGCAGCTAACAACATGCGGAGTCCAGCTTTCAAGCGGGGCGCAGAAGGTTTTCGACCGATTTAACGGGTTCCGCAAAACATTTTCAGAACTTCAAGAAGATTTTGGCTTTAAGGCACCGGAACTTTTAGCTATATTGACGGAGCTAGAAATATCTGGTCTGGTCACATCAAAGGACAACTTCCAATTCTATTTTAACGGAGCATAATTAGTTGCACATTCGGCTTATTATTGGAATTGCCACCTCGATTACGTTCGCGTTCCTGGTGTTCCATTTGCTGTTCGGCAAGAACAGCATCCCGGAGCAACGTCGAATAGCGAGGGAAATCAAGCTCTACCAGATGCAGATTGACTCGCTCGGCAAAGTTATCGAAGAACGCGACGAGCTCATCCAAAAGCTAAAGACCGACTCCCTCTACAAAGAAGAAATTCTGCGCACCCGCTACGGCATGAGCCGCGAAAACGAAAAAGTATTTCAGCTGGTGAAATAGACGAAAGACGAGAGACGAAAGACGAAAGAAGGATAATCGCAGCGAAGCCGCTCCAATATAAAAGCGCGAAGCGCCATTATAAATCTTTCGTCTCTAGTCTGTAGCCCGCCACAGCGGGCGTTCTTTCGTCTAAAACTAAGCCATTTTACTTGCGTCACTGCGGACGGATTCGACTTTTCCGGCAAAGAAGCTATAGGCGGCAGGCACAATAAAGAGCGTCATAAACGTTGCAAACGTAAGACCGCCTACAATAGCAACACCCATTGCAATGCGGCTCGGGGTGCCGGTCATGATGAGCGGCACCGCGCCCAATACCGTCGAAAGGCTCGTCATGAGAATTGGGCGGAAGCGGCGTTCCGCCGCCATCCGAGCCGCCTCAAGCTTGCTGCATCCGGTATTTTCGGCAATCTGGTTAGCAAATTCCACAATCAAAATGCCGTTCTTCGTCACAAGAGCAATCAACAAAATCAAAGCAATTTCGCTAAAGATATTAAGCGTCTGGCCTGTAACAAACAAGCTCACCAACGCCCCCGAGAGAGCAAGCGGCACCGTAAAGAAAATCACGAACGGCGCACGGAAACTTTCGAACTGCCCGGCAAGCACCAAGAACACTAGCGCCAAAGCAAGCAAGAACACCACATACAAGCCCGAAGAGCTTTCTTCAAATTCCTTGGACGAACCGCTCAAGGTCGTACTCACGCTCGGGTAATCCTTCAACAACTTCTTTGCGATAGCGCGCATTTCTTCCACACCATCGCCAATCGTCTTGCCGGGTACAAGCCCAGCCTGGATTGTCGCCGCACTAAAGCGGTTGTAACGCGGGAGCGACGGCGATGCCGACTGTTCCTTATACGTGATGAAGTTATCCAAGCTCACCAACTCGCCCTTACCGTTCTTGACCGTAAGCATTGAGAAGTTTTCAGGCGTATCGCGGTACTGGTAACCGACAGCGCCAATGATATCATACTGGCGGCCGTCCTTGTAGTAATCGCCATACGTCTGATCGCTTATCGCAAGCTGAACCGCCTGTGCAATATCATTCACCGAAACGCCTTCTTCGTTCGCCTTGTCACGCAAAATCTCGATGTGGAGTTCCGGCTTCGTGAAACGCAAATTGCTGTTCACCACGCTAAACACAGGGCTCTTGCTTGCCGCTTCTTCGAATTTCGGAACAAGATCGCGCAACACTTCGATATTCGGAGCCTGCAACACAAACTGCACCGGAAGGCCACCACGTTGCGTACTGATACTCTGCGGTTCAAACACCATCACGCGCAAATCCGGATATTCATTACCAAGCACCTGGATCGCTCTTGCGATTTCACTTTGCGGACGACGAGCTTTCTTATCGTCATTCAGGAACAAACGCATTCTCGAGTTGCCTGCATTCCAAGCACCTGCCTGAAATTCCGTATATTCATTGGAATCGAGAATCGAAGTCACTTCATCGACAAACTCGTCAGCCATGCGCTTTGTACGCGAGAGGTTCACGCCTTCGGGCATGCTCATGTTCACCATCACAGCGTTAGAGTCTTCAGTCGGCGCCATTTCGCTACTCATGTTATTGAAGCAGAAATACGCTGCCACAAACAGAGCCGCCACAATCGGGAACAACAGAAAACGCAACCGAAGGAATCCACCCAGCAAGCGGGAATAAAGTCCGTTGAAGCCTTCAAAGAACGGTTCTGTAATGCGGAAAAACCATCCCTGTTTCTGGCGTTTCAAAAATTTCGAACAAAGCATCGGCGAAAGCGTAAGAGCGCACAAAGTCGAAAGGAACACCGTTCCAATCATCACCGCCACGAATTCGCGGAACAAAAGCCCCGTCGTGCCCCCCAACGCAAGTACAGGCACAAACACGGTCATAAGCACAATCGAAGTCGCAATCACAGCAAAGAAGATCTCATTAGTTCCAGCCACAGCAGCCTGTTTTGGCGTCATGCCGTTTTCAATCTTGTGGTAAATGTTTTCCACAATCACAATAGCATCGTCCACCACAAGCCCAATAGCAAGTACCATCGCCAAAAGCGTAAGCACATTGATACTGAACCCACAGAGATAAAGCACAAAGAAACTACCAATCACAGATACAGGCACCACAACCATCGGGATAAACGTTGTACGGCCTTCGCGGAGGAATGCAAAGATAATTGCAATCACGAGCACAAACGCAATAAAGATGGTCTCCACCACTTCCTTGATAGAAGCGCGGATGTTAATCGATGTATCGCGACCGTAAAGCAATTCTACGCCTTCCGGGATTTCACGACGGATATCTTCGACACGCTTGTAAAACTCGTTTGCAATTTCCACATGGTTACTGCCCGGCTGCGCCATAAGCGCAAGCGTAATAGAATTCTTGCCGTTACGTCTAAAACCTGTACGCGTATCTTTCGGTTCGTAATGGATGTCCGCCACATCCGAAATGCGGATAACATTTCCATCGGCAGCTGTCTTAACAGCAATATTGCCAAAAGACTTCGGATCGAGAATTCGGCCAAGCGTTCTAATCGAAAGAGTTGTTTCGCTACCTTCGATAGAACCAGACGGAAGTTCCAAGTTACCTTGTTTCAAAGCAGCTGCCATTTGCGCACCCGAAACACCAAGGGCCTGCATGCGAATCGGGTCTATCCAAAGACGCACCACCGGACGCTTTTCACCCCAAATAGCCACTTCAGAAACACCGTTAATCGTCTGCAAACGTTCCTTCACATGGTTATTCGCAATTTCAGAAACGTCCATCGGATCAAGCTTGTCGCTCACCAAGCTCACCATCAAAATCGGATCGTTATCGCTATCGGACTTATAAACAGTCGGTTCATCAACGTCATCGGGCAAGCGGCGGCGCACGCGGCTCACACGGTCACGGATTTCGTTCGCAGCCGCTTCCAGGTCCATGCCCGTTTCAAATTCAATACTGATGTAAGAGAAACCATCGCGGCTCGTCGAAGTCAGCGCCTTGATACCAGACGCACTGTTGATGGAGGCTTCCAAAATTTCGGTCACTTCGGCTTCCACGACAGCAGCGTTTGCACCGGGGTAAGAAGTACGCACCTGAATCAACGGATAGTCGACGTTCGGGTATTCACGAATACCAAGCGAAGTCAAACCAAAAAAGCCAAGCAACAGGATGACTAGCGCCATCACTGTCATAAGCACTGGGCGGCGAACAGAGAGTTGGCTAACGCTCATTACTCCACCTCGTAATTAATCGAGTGACGGAGTCCCTTAATCTTAACATCGGCTCCCGGACGAAGGCTCACAATACCAGAGACGATAACCGTATCACCAACATCAAGACCCGAAAGCACCTGCACAGACATCGGCGTGCGGAGCCCCGTCGTGATGTGCTTGATTTTAGCTTTGCCGCCTTGGCTCACGAACACGTAAGCACCTTCCCTGTCGAGAATCATCGCTTCGGACGGAATGGTAAAGCTTTGCACGTTGCTAGCTTCCATCGCGACATTCACGCTCACAAAGCTACCTGCAATGAGTTCGCCCTTCGCATTATCGACATCGACCATCACGCGGCGAGTGCGGCTGCTCTCGGAAATCACGGCATCAAGCGCAGACACAACGCCTTGCTTTTCGACATTACGCTCGGCATCCTTAAGCGAAATCTTGTCGCCCACCTTAATCACAGAAGCGTAACGCTGCGGGAGAGCAAACTTAGCCTTGAGGCGATCGACTTCACTGAGTTCAGCAATCGGCGTTCCGGAATTGAGCCAAGCGCCCACGGACACATCGACAAATCCAAGTTTGCCGCTAAACGGAGCACGCACTTCGGTCTTTGCGAGTTGAGCACGAATCAGTTCCACACTTGCCTGCGCCGATTTGAGCGAAGCCTCGGCAGATTCCAAGTCCTGCTTTGTGGCACCATTCTTTTCAAAAAGACCGCGAACACGTTGTTCTTTTTGCTCTGCAAGCATCCTGTTCGATTCAGCTTGCTTGAGCTGCGCACGGAGTTCTGAATCATCAATCTTTGCAAGGAGCACGCCCTTCTTGACTACAGCACCATCCTTTGCAGTAAGGCTAACCAAGCGACCAGACATCGCCGCCGAGAGCGATACGCTGTTCCTCGGCACGAGAGTTGCCATTGTCTGAAAATTTTTGCCTTGCGAAGAAAGCTCTGCCACATAACCTTCGACATTGAGCATTCGCTGGGCGCCAGCTTTTTTACCGCCATTACCTTTGCCGCCAGGAGCACCCTTGGCGGAATCGTCTTTACTACCACAAGCAACAAGAAGGAGAGAAGATAAGGCTATTAGAAGAAGGTGTTTCATAATCAATTAGCGGCTGCGCCGCAGTTAGTAGAACTTAGTTGGCAGAACTTAGAATTCGTTATTTAGATGATTAGCGCTGTAAAAGAGTTGCATAAAAAAGGAGATTCCCGCTCGCCGGCAGGAATGACTAGCTCAGAACCTCATACCCCAAAGCGACCATCGGGAGCGACCCCATACCTTAAAACTTCACGTTCATGAAGAGCGCGCCGCCGTCCTGATAAAATTCCGGCTCAAACTGCACCCTACTAGAGAAAGACTTGGACGAAGTGGCGCGGTAAATGCGCACTGCATCGAGCATAGAAATCACGCGGTTCAAAATCAACGCACCAACAGAAATCTGGAACACGATACGGCTCACACGGAAATGGCGCATACGACTTTTGAATTCTTCGATATGCTCCGTCGATTCCGGATTGTCGGAGCTCCCCCAATCCCACAAGATATCCTTCGAAAATTCCTCGTCAATGTTCTTGCCCGAACGAATCATCGCCTGATTGTAATCCTCGTCCATATCCGGCGAAGAATTCTGACCGAACACGCCAGAGCGACTACGGTAAGAGCCCACTGTATTCAAAAGCGAGACATCCTTGCCGCCAGTAAATCCCGCATGGCGAACGGCGTAATTATGGGCAGACGTCACATAGCGGTCGCCCACCACATAAGAACCAATAGCTGCAACCCACAGAGCTAGATCGGTCCACACGAACGGACGCACAAACTTCTGTTCGCCCAAATAAAGCTCGCCCATGCCCGGCAAAAGAGCCGAAGCACCAACGGCCAAGAACACGTTTTTATCACTGTTCTTGTAAACGTTTTGGTCAACGCTCACCACAATCTGCGAGAAAGCGGCGACTGACGCAAGCAGTATGGCAAGAATGATGCGCATTAGAATCCCCAGTTTGCACGAACCGACCAACCGAAGGAATCCTTGAACGACATGCCGCTATCGAAATGCAAGCGTTCATACCAAGAAACGTCTTCTTCGTAAAGGACCTTGTTATGGGCGTTAGCCGTAAGGGCTGCATCAATAGCGGAAACGATATGGTTCAAGATGAGTCCACCAATGAACAATACCTGCCTGTCAGCGTAATCGTTAGCGTCACTGCGCATGTCACGATACTTGTTCAAATTTTTGGATTCACCCAGCGAAACCACTTCGGAATTTTCATCTTCGAGATTAAGATTATCGATTACAGTTCCACCATCCTTAACGTCATCCCAACCGCGCACATAAACACCTTCTGAAATCAGCTGGAACAATTCAGATTCGTTGGCAAAGGATTTCTTGAAATCCTTCATTTCGTCAGCAAGCTTTTTGTTTTTGTCATTAAACTTGTTGTAGTGCTGTTCATCGCCAGCAAACAATTCATTTTCTTGATAGCACTTGGCCGAGGTAGCATCGCCATAGATAGATTCGCAGAACGACTTGCGAGAGCCCATATAGCGGCTACGGAAGGTCGAAGGATAAAGCGAACCACCGGCATTGTAAAGATCACGCATAGCGCGTTCATATCGACCAATCGAGTAGTGTTCCTTCGCAAACTTTTTGTACTTGTCAACTTGCTGATTATACTTGTAAATAGAGTTGTAGGCCCAGGCACTCCACAAGAATACTTCCAAAGCAATATAGACACCACCACGGACATAAGTCGAGGTATTACCGCCCACATACATTTGACCAGCACCCGGCACCAAGAGCGAAAGGAACAAAGCCTTACGCGGATTCTTATAGCGTCCCTTCATTTCGTCAATACCATTAACCTTAGAAACCTTTACCGGTCCAAGCAATTCACGACGGCTCATGCTGTTAGACGAAGCTGCAGTAGAGCTGCTACTCATGTTCGTAAGGCCTGCCGCCTGTGCTTGGGCTAAAGAATCGGCCTTACGGGTAGAATCGGCAAGCGCACGGACACTTTCGGCTTCGGCAATAGCGGCTTCGCGCATCAAGGAATCCCGTGTTGCAGAATCAAGAATCGCCGTATCGGCCGTTGCTACAGCAGGAGTAACTTCTACAGCAGAAGGCACAACAGAAGAGCTAGACGCAACCGGAGCAAGCGATGAGGAACTCACAGGGACAACCGCAGCCACAGACGATGAACTCGGAACACTCACTATCACAGAGGAAGAGCTCAAAGCAATCGCAGCAGAGCTCGCCGGAGTTACCGGAGCTGGAGTCTGAACAGCAGCGGAACTTGCGGGAGCTGCCGGTGCTGGAGTTTCCACAGCTGGAGCCGTAGGAACACCGGCTTCTTTTTCAAATTCATCGAAAAGGTCTCGCACTTGAGCAAAGGAGACCTGAGCGAGAGATAAACCAAAAAACAAGGGTAAAAGAACAAACTTGCGCATGCTTCTAAAATAGCAAAAAATGTTATCAAAACAAAAAGCCCCGGACTCAAATCCGAGACTTTCTACAACAAAATTCTATAAAAAAGCTATTTAATACGGATACGTTGCGTAGATGAGCCAACACGAACCATGTAAATGCCAGCATTCGAAACCGGAATTTCAAAGTTCGGGGAATCAACAACGCCCTGGCGAACAACCTTGCCCTTCATATCGATAACGGCAAAACGCTTTCCAGCCGTAGCACCGCTGACCTGAATCTGACGATTCATAGAAGAAAGTCCAAACGCCTTAACATCCTTGACGCGAGCAATAGAAGTTTCCTTATCGGTAATCTTAAACGTTCCCTCAAGAATAACGACGAAGTTGACATTGTCAAAGTTGAGTGAAGTATTGACAAAGTCCGTAGCTACAAGACCCATAGAATATTCGCCAAGGTCCTTTTCAGTCATGGACATTTCACCCTTGTAGGTAACAAATTCCTTTCTGTATGCAAATTCTTCAGGCAACCAAGGTTCACCAGGAATACGCATCGGGCTTACATCAAAGCTCTTCTGGATTGTAATTTCTTCGCCTTCTTGATACTTTGCGGTAACAGTTTCCCCATAAATCGCAACGGTAATTTTTTGAGAGCAAGGCTTAATCGTAAAGTTACCTTGATTGATTTTAACAGAATAATTCGAGCTCGGTTTTTCCTTAGCAAAAGTAGCGGAAATGGCATAAGTTTCATCATCCGGGAGCACGTCTTCACCAGCCTGACGTTTCAGAACAAGTTCAGGAAGTACATCGCCATCAAGAAGACCTTCAACTTTATATTCGTACTTTTCTGGATCAGCTTCGCTATAGACCTTAGAAGTATCGGCAACCGTCACCGTCACGACCTTTTCACGCACAGTAAGGATGTTAGCAACATACTTGGTTACGGTATAATTCTTATTGGTCGGATTTCTCTGATCGAATGTGAGTGCATAATCACCAGCATCAAGGCGGCCAGTCTTATTAAGAGTAACATGAATGTTACCAAGTTCATCACCGTCCAAAAGGCTATCAGCAGACCACGTAAAGTCAGTCGGAATTTCATCACCATAAGTGATAGTATCAGGATTAGCAGTAACCACCAACTTTTTCGGATCAATTTGCAAGACACCATCCGTAATATTGAATGTCACATTGGGATAGTTCAAAGAAGTATTCTTGAAATGACTTGCAGAAAGTCCCATAGCGTACTTGCCAGCATCCTTGCCCGAAACAACGGAATCACCGGTATATTCGACAAACTTGAGAGAATAAGCTTCGTTATTGGTAGAAATATCGAAACCCTGCACTGTATGTTCATTACCATCGTACTGAAGCGACTCGGTATGGCCCTTAATCGTTACCACAATCTTGTCGTTATTAGCGGTAATTGTCAACTTGCCATCAGTGGTTTTTACAATGTAATTCGGGTTTGATTCAGCATCAACTGTTGCCGTAATCGCATATTCACCGGCATCTTCGCCAGCTTCACGCATCAAGGAAACGCCCTTCAATACATCTTCTTCATTGCCAAACTTAACAATACCATCGACAGTATAAGCCAGTTCTGGATCTTTTTCGCCATACTTTTTCGTAATATCCGTTACGTTCAAAGTAACAGCTTTGGGCGTAATCGTAAGAGAGCTCGGCACCGTAGTCAAGGTGTAGTTGGGATTAGAGCCTTCTGCGAAATCAATATTAACTTTGTATGTATTAACATCTTCACCTTCGTCACGAGTGATTTTAGCACCTTTAAGACTTTGATTTCCAACAATGCCATCCACAGTGTACTTAAACTCTGGGTCCTGGTCGCCATAAATCTTTTCAGCATTAGCAAGAGTTACAGTAGCATCCTTCGGTTTAACCGTAAGCGTACCGTTCGTAGTCGTCACTTTGTAGTTGGGGTTAGACGAGACGTTCACACTTGCAGAAATAACATACTCGTCAACATTTTCAAGACCCGTCGCAGAGCACTTAGCACAAGCAAGCGTAACATCCTTCAGCACGTCCTCACCCAAAAGGCCCGAAACCTTGTATGTAAATTCTGGAGTCGCATCGCCATAGGTTTTCGAAACGTCATCTACAATCACCGTAGCAGTAGCTGGTTGAATAACAAACGTTCCAGAAACTACATATATGTAGTAATCAGACGTTTCTTTACAGTAAGGCAGTTCACATTCATCAACCTTAGCAGGTCTATCCTTATATTCTTTACCATCAATGCTTACCCCAATGGGATAGAAGGTTGCATCTTCACCAGCAGCTCTAGCCAATGTAATTTTACCAAGCTTCTCATAATCGGCGGCAACGATATTTCCACGAATATCGTATTCGAATGTCGGATCATCTTCGCCATAGAATTTTGCAGTGCTCCTTACAACAATTGTGATTATGGTTTTGGTGATTTTCATTTTACCACTTTTCACAATAATATTGTAGTTCGGGAAAAGAGTGGTCAAGTTAACGGAAGGATCAACAGCAACTTCAAAAGTGACACCGACTTCTTCTACACCATCAGCAACAGACAACTTCACCTTTTGCTCCAACTCGCTTACAAAATTGCTCATGGTATCCGCTTGGAGAGACGACAAATCGCTAACTTTATCAATAGTCCACGTAAGAGTTGGGCTTTCGTTCTCACCGCATTTAGGAACTTCGCCACCTAGTTCTTTTTCACAATCATCCGCAATTAAACGAACACCTTTTCGTTTAATATCGAATTTTTTTTCAATTACATCGCCGTTAGTCAAAGTTATTGTAACAGAACCGGCATCAGTACCAGCGTTTATGTTTTTTCCATAATCAATTTTCGCAAAATCGGTATATTCTTCGTCGCCGCAATCCACCTTTTTTACGGCGGGCTTTATCTGATTACCCGTAAAAATAAAGTCGCCAGTCAATGTGACAGAACATTCATCGGCGGCAAAAACACTTGAAAACGCCGCAGAAGCGGCAAGAGCTAGCATTGCAATTTTTTTAATCATAAACCACTCTCTTTTAATCAAACCCTAAGAAAAATATAATTTTTTACTTACTTTTTCAACTAGAGCTTAGACAAAACGTTGTAAAAAAGGGCTTATTTATACAAAAAACCGCCCCTCGAAAGGGACGGTCCTCAAAATTAAAGTGGTTTGAGAATTACTTTTGGGTGCTACGCACCCGTCCGTAACTGCACCTCGGTCATAAGGTCAAACTAGTTTGACCTTGCGACTCTCGGTTTGTTACTTCTCAGCGACCACCCAAACCTTGACCTGTGCTTCAACGTCGCTGAAGACCTTGACAGTCACGGTGTAAACACCGAGCTGCTTGATCGGTTCAGCAAGGTCGATCTGAGCACGAGAAACCTTGACACCAGCCTTGGTGATTGCTTCAGCGATGTCACCTGCGGTCACAGAACCGTAGAGACGTTCGCCTTCAACAACGCGGCGTTCGAGGTTGACAGAAACCTGAGAAAGCTTTGCAGCCACGTCACCAGCAGCAGCGAGTTCCTTCTGGAACTGAGCTTCAACAGCAGCGCGGTTGTTTTCGATTTCGAGCTTGGCTTCCTTAGTTGCACGAACAGCGAGCTTACGCGGGAAGAGGTAGTTACGTGCGTAACCGTCCTTAACCTTCACGACGTCGAGCATCTTGCCCAAGTGGGGGACGTTAGCCTTAAGAATAATTTCCATAGTCTAGTTCCTCCTATTAGCGCATGCTGTCCGAAACGAACGGGAGAATAGCCATCTGACGGGCACGCTTGATAGCTTCGTTCAGCATACGCTGATACTTAGCGGAAGTGCCAGAAATGCGGCGCGGGATGATCTTGCCACGTTCAGAGATAAAGCGACGAAGAGTCTTTTCGTCCTTGTAGTCAATGAACTTGACGTTGTTCTCGGTGAACCAGCAAGTCTTCTTGCGGCGAATACGAGTAGCCTGCTTCTTATCTTCAAAAGCCATTATTCAGCCTCCCCTTCTTCTGCGTCAACCGGAATGATTTCTTCGGTTGTCTGTGCCTGAGTCTGGTCGTAAACGATTTCGCTCATCGGATAATCAGCGAGGGTCATCCAACGGAGAACGTTTTCGTTAAGCTTGAGAGCGGCTTCCATAGCAGCGACTGTTGCAGCTTCTGCCTTGTAGTAGAAGATGACATAGTAGCCGTGCTGGCGCTTGTTGATTGTGTAAGCGAGCTTGCGCTTGCCCCAGTCGTCACGGCGGAGAATTTCGCCGTTACCGCTAGTGATGTTCTTGCCGATGGTCTCGACTTCAGCCTTGATAGCGTCGTCAGAGATCATAGCGTCGATGATCACCATCGTTTCGTATTGTCTCATAATGAGTCCCTTTGGTCTATCGCCCAGGTACCACCATTGGCCCTGGGAGGGTTCCGAATAATTCGGTGGCGATAATATAGAAAAATACGTTTTTTACGTCAATCCTCAGGAGGCAGTCGGGAGGGAGTAGGAAGTAAATGCCAGGTATGGGCGATGTTCAAAGCGAGTTTACGAGCGCCCCCATAGCTCAGCATCCATTCAGAAAGCTTAGTTGGATGGTTTAAATGCCAAACTGCAAACCGAGAAAACCAGCCACTGCCCATTCTTTCACATGGCGGTTAAAATAACGCTGGAAAACCATTTCAAAAGAGACCCACGTCGAGCGAAGATTTTTTTTCGACCAAGGCCAAACCTCGCGCAAGTTGAAAGCTACACCAGGACTAAACGACACCAATTGTGCCCAAGACAAATTAAACTCATAAGAAGCACTAGCAGTAAGTCCTAGATAACGGAACACAACAAGCCCCATGCCCGCTTCAACTCCAAACGTAAAACCATCTAGCGCAAACATTTTTTCGCAATTTTTTTCAATTTTAAGAGAATCAGAATCGTCATCATCAGAAGCCCCATCAGATGCGCCTCCAGCCGAGACATCAGTCTGAACACCATCGTGCAGCTCTTTTCTAAATTCCGATAAATCAGTCGTTTCCAATCCGAACAAAGGAGAAATATAAAAGTCAGCGCCCGTAAAGCCTCGATGGAAACGAACATTCAAACGATAGCGCTGGTACATGAGCATAACATCACTGTCCAGCGTTCCGCCAAAGAAACGAACGTCAAAACCACCCGTGATATAATCTTTGTAATGATATTCCAACTGACCTTGCCACACCCCCAGGCAATCGCAATCCTTGGAAGCATTGAAAAGCCCGGCACCAACACCAGCGGAAAGGCCCTCACCTAAAAAAGCTGACTGATGCGGCAATGGTACATTGTAGACCTTGGGCTTTTCTTGCGAGTGCGCCGATTCGGGCATGATCACGTAGACGGTATCGACGATGGTATCACGAACGACAGTTACATTTTCTGCGTCCTCTGCAACTTCGGAAATCGTCGCAACCGATGTTGTGGAAATCGGCGATGTCGAAACAGAAGTCGAAGAATTAGAAGGAACTTGTTCCGAAGTTGATGAACTCGAAACCTCTGAGTTCTTAGCTGTCGTCTTTGATTTATCCACGGGCTTTGGTGTAGATTTTTTGGCGACTACCTCGGACTTCGCTTTTTTCGCCTTGGAGCTAGAACGAGCAGAACCGGTGCCCTTGGCTTCGGCATAGACATTCAAAATCAGCAAAAGGACTAAAAAAAGAATTCGCACGATTGTAATTTAATAAAAATCATTCGTTTGCGCTATCACTGTCCGACTCCACCTGTTGAATCAGTGCATTTTCTTTTTCACCACATTTTTTAGAGACTTCATCATAAGAAAGCGTAATAAAAGTTTCGCGAGAGGGCATTAGATCAAACATCATTTTTTCAATTGCCATTGCGCCCTGCATTCCAAGTATGGATGCATTGTTCAAGCCCAATCGGCGGTAGGTTTTGCGTTTATAGTCCTTCAACGAGACTCTAACGGAATAGCCATCATTAACAAGATCCGAGTGGTATTCCTGTTCGTATTTTTCTATAGAATTTTTCAGCGATTTGGCAATTAAAGATTTTTCGGGACTCAGTAGCGCCCACTGGCTAGAATCGATATTCGGCTTTACCCATTTTTTATAGCCCTCATTGTCAATATTTTCAGCGCTACACATACGATAGGCGGCACGATAAAAAACAGAGTCGTTCCGTTCCCTGATTGCCATGATGCGGGAATCATTTTCCCAAGCATCTTCCAGGATCATTTCTATTTCGTAATCAGCATTCCGCGCCACTTTCAATTCAACACTCTGCAAGGGTTCATCGACAATTTCTGCAAACGGAAACATTTCTGAATCATGATAAACCATCCATTTAAAAAACAAGAACAGAAGCAGAGCAATGACGGAAACTGCTATTACAAACAAAACTTTCTTCGTCTTAAAGAAATTCCCGATAAGAGCTCCCGAGACATACAACACGAGAAAGAGCAAGCCCTCAATTGCCATTTCTAAATCATTCTTACAAGCTAGCCATTGGACACTCCGGAACACGATAAATGCCGGAAGAAGCAAGCCAAGAACTAGCCAAAGCTTTTTCCAAGACGTCCGTTTGCGAAGTGCAAAGAAAATAATTCCCGGGAGGATTACGGGAAGAATCTCCGTTGCAAAAGTCGTTAAGTATTTGAGAATTTCACTCATTTTTCCTCCGATTTATTTAATTCAAAGGAATCCTTTTGATTTGGAGTTTTAACTTGTTCGGCAACCGTGTTATTTTGTTGACTACGAACGGTGCTATCGACAAAAACGTCACGAGGTCCATTGCACCTTTTTACGACTTCCAAGTAAGAAAGCGTGGTATAAGTTTCACGAGGGGGCATAAAATTTTCGAACGTCTTTTCAATCGTCACAGCATCATATACTCGAGAACGTTTTGCATTCGGGAAATACAGCCAACGACGAGTTTTGCGTTTGTAGTCTTTGAGAACGACCGAAGACGCATTGCCATCCAAAACATCATCTGTGGAAAGTTCCTGGCTGTAATTTTCAACAGATTTTTTCAATTTGCGGACGACCGCTGATTTTTTCGAATCCAGCAAAATCCACTTGCCATCTGAAGAAACTCCGCGCTGACTTTTTAATTTCCATTTAGCATAATCATAATCGGTATCGTCACACATATTATAGGTAAACTTAAAAAATACGGAATCGTTCTTTTCGCGGAAGGAGACGGTTTTGAAATCATCACCCCACGCAACAGATTCAGACAGAAACATTTCATAATCCGCATCTTGGGAGGCCGCCAAGTCGTCTTGTTCCAAAGGTTCATCGGAAATTCCGCCGTAAGGATGAGCTAACCAGCTCCAACCAAAGAGCATAAAAATAAAGAGTGGGACAATCACAACAAGGGGGACGCACAACCGATGCCAGATTTTATTCGCATCGAAAGCCCGGCCAAAAAATCCACAAGCCATAAAAGAGAAGATATAGGACCACATCGCCACAAAGGGCAATGCTGGCGAAAACAAGTCATCAACGTCAATGTCATTAAATTTATTAACCGCCCAAAAATAGCAGCAAACGAAAGCGCAAAAGATTACAATCCAAAGCCCGAGCCAAAGTTTTTTAAAGCGAAACTCCTTATAAAATAAGGCAAGCAAGAAACTCAGCAAATGCGGCAAAGCAACCAAGAATACGAAGAATAGTATTTCCGACAATTGAGGACTACCATAAAAACCAAGCGTATGCATTTGCCAAAAGAAATTTATCATAAAGTTCAATATACACAAAAGCCCTCGGCGGAAAAGCCGAGAGCCTTGTAAAATGATTTTTCAGAAGGGAGAAGCCCGGTTCCTTCGACTTCGCTCAGGACAGGCTCCGCCGGGCATGACAAGCACCGAGCGGTCGTCCGTGACCGGCACCTCAACAATAGAATCAAGCAAGCTTTATTCTGCTGTATTCGGTTTAGGTTTATTTAACGAGGTGTGTCGGCGAGAGCGAGCGCCAATCACATATTTCTATATGATTCTAGGCGCGAGCGGTCTTATTAGTAAGTTCCTAACAAATGACGCACGCGGTCCATCATGACCTTTGCCTTGGCGCGAGCGCGTTCCTTACCGTAAGCGAGAATCTTTTCGATTTCGTCGGTGTGGTCGAGCAAGTAGAAGTACTTTTCGCGAGCGGCACCGAGATGTTCTTCGAGGACATTCTGGAGTTCCTGCTTGGCGTGGCCCCAGCCCATGCCGCCTGCACGATAGCGGGCTGCAAGAGCTTCGGTCTGTTCCGGTGTTGCAAAGAGCTTGTACAACTTAAACACGTTGCAAGTATCCGGATCCTTCGGTTCTTCGATGCCCTGGGAATTCGTCACGATCTTGCCGAGACGCTTCTTGAGAGCCTTCGGTTCGAGGAAGATGTCAATATAGTTGTCGTAGGACTTGCTCATCTTGCGGCCGTCAAGACCCGGGATAACGCCAGTGGATTCCTGGAAAACCGGTTCCGGAACGGTGAACACTTCTTCGCCAAAGTGCTTATTGAACTTGATAGCGATATCGCGAGCAAATTCGACGTGCTGTTTCTGGTCCTTGCCCACCGGCACGATGTCGGCGCTGAACATGAGGATGTCGGCATCCATGAGGCACGGGTAGCAGTAAAGACCCATGTTCACGTTGGAATCCACATCAACGCCAGCAGCGGTGTTGGCTTCGACCTTTGCCTTGTAAGCGTGGGCGCGGTTCATGAAGCCCTTCGGCGTGAAGCAGCTGAGAGCCCAGCTAAGTTCAAAGATTTCAGGAATATCGCTCTGCTTGTAGAACAGGGATTCTTCCGGGTTGAGGCCGAGAGCGAGCCAAGTAGCTGCAACCTTGTAAATGTTCGCGCGCATTTCGGCGCCGTTCTGCACTGTCGTCAAAGCGTGATAGTCCGCAATGAAATAGACCGTGTCATAAGTCTTTGTAAGTTCAAGAGCCGGGCGGATAGCGCCCACATAATTGCCGAGATGGGGAGTACCCGTCGGCTTGATACCGGTAAGAGAAATCTTTTTCATGGGGTGCAATTTAGGAAATTTTAGAAAGTCGCAATCGTAATACAATTGCAAAGCTCCGCAAATCTGCGACAAAGCAGGTTCAAAACGCATTTTCACAGCACAAAAAAAAGCCGAAATTGAAAAAACGCTGTTTTTTACGTAAAAAATCGCCCCAGAAGCCCAAATCTTACGTAAAATTTTTAGTTTGTTAGTAACAAAATTCAAAATTTCACGAAAAGCGCCTCCAAATCAGCCCCCCAAAAGTACTTTTAGGACGAAGACCTACCATTTTCGCATGCCGAAACCCACGAAAACCCTATTCGTGACGCTCAATTCACTTAACTTATTATAAATTTTACGTAAAAAAAGCACGATATCGCACACTTTTTACGTAAAAAACGTCAAAAAATGAGAATCAGCTCTGCAAGGCCAAAAATTACTTTATTTACACCAAGTACTTTTTTGCAAGCTTTTGCACCATTTGGGAATTTAATGGTTTATCACGAGATTCCATCGTAAATATGAAATTGTCCCCAAGGAAATACCCGCTATTCTGATACATTTCAATTTTCACAACGGCATTTTGAGCATATTCAGCATCATCCATCATTCCAAAATGTTCCCACACGAACTCTTTTCGAGTACGAACATTCAAACAAGTAAAATCAGAATAGACTTTAACGCAACGCGATGATTCCACGCATTTCAACTCATGCGGAAACTCATAGCGATAAGGAATGCCTAAGCTTGCTAAAACATCAGCAATTATAATCTCTGATTTTGAGCGAACGCACTCCCCCTTTGCAGTCAAAAGCCCAGTATTTTCAATAGTTTTCCCCTTATAGCGCAAGCTCTGCCATAGATCCGCAAAATCCGAATCAGGAATATTTAGCGGCACAATTTGTTCTCGCAACCTATCCCCCATGGACATAAAAATTTTTTCACCATTTTGCGGAACATAGGAATTCACCAATTGGTCCAAAACGCTCCTTTGCCGTTTAAAATCATCAAGAAGCAAAGTATTGTATTTCTTTTGAGCAAGAGCTCGAATCAATTTCGTTTTGCCCTTAGACAAATAAGAGCGCTTCGACCCCACAATACGTTGCCATTGCGCCTGAGAATGACTGCTCGTGCTGTAAAGAGTCCCCTCTGGAGCCTTTTCCAATTGCATCTGCAAAAAATCAATAACCTGCTGAAGTTCATCAATTCTTTTTTGAGCTTGAGACAAAATACAATCAACAGAGAGTGCGCACCCATCTATTTTCATCATGTTCATTTAAATACCCTCGCCGTACTATAACGGCAATTTCATAAACGAAACGATTTAAAAAGGGATATAAGAACTGATATAGGAACCACTTTAATATACAAATTAACAATTCAAAAAAAAGCCGAATTTGAAAAAACGCCGTTTTTTTACGTAAAAAACGCATCAAGATCCCAAATCTTACGTAAAATTCTTAGTTTGTTAGTAACAAAATTCAAAATTTTACGAAAAACGCCTCCAAATCAGCCCCCAAAAGTACTTTTAGGACGAAGACCTACCATTTTCGCACGTCAAAACCAACGGATCCCCTATTTTTGGCGCAAATTCGATTAATTTATCACAAATTTTACGTAATAAATCCACGAAACCACACTCTTTTTACGTAAAAATCGCCCAAAAACATTGAATAACATTTCAAAGCTCAAATTTTTTAACGAAAAACATCCTTTGCCGCTGAAATATGTCATGTTTTAGGCAATTCAGCAACGGTATGATACACTTTTCGTTTCTTTTAATTACATTTCTTTTCCAAATGATGAAAGACGAGAAATACATATTGGTAGATAGCGAAGAATCGCTGGCAAATTTGCTTGCAGATTTGGAGCAATACGACATGGCCGCAGTCGATACCGAAGCGGATTCCATGTACCATTACACGGCTCGTCTCTGCCTCATCCAGATTACCATTGGCGAACACCATTATATTGTGGACCCGCTTTGTGGGCTGGACCTTGCACCGCTGTTCAAGGCACGTGCAATGCAGACGCTGATTTTCCATGGTGCAGATTACGACCTCAGACTTTTGTGGCAGACGTACGGTTTTTCACCGAAGAGCATTTTCGACACGATGCTTGCCGCAAAGATTTTGGGAGAACAGCACCTCGGGCTTGCCGATTTGGTCAAAGAATATTTTGGAGACGAACTCAAAAAGGAAAACCAGAGAGCCGACTGGACGATTCGACCGCTTTCGCTGGACATGTGCGAATACGCCATCCACGACACATTTTATCTACACGAACTTTGTGCGATATTAGCTGAAAAATTGCAACAAGCCGGACGCATGTGCTGGCTTACGGAACAATGCAACGCACTCATCGAGCATGCGAAGGCACCGAATGTTCCCAAAAAAGATCCATGGCGCATTACGGGCTCCAGTATTTACGGGCCGTGTGCATTGAACATTCTCAAGCACTTGTGGGAATGGCGCGAAAAGCAGGCCGAGGAACTCGACCGCCCGCCTTACAAGGTAATGCAAGCAGAGCTTATGCTCGCGATTGTTAACGCACAAAATTCGCATTTCCCGGAAGTTAACGAAAAATTCTTGCCAAAACTCCCCCGCAACTTTAAGGGAGACCGTTTGGAATCGTTCCTCAACATGCTCCGCGAAGCAGTTGCCGAACCTGAATGTGATTGGCCCATGCGACTCCCCAAGGCTCCACCACCGCCGGTCATTCCGCACTCGGATTTGCTCAGCGCACTCAAAGTTTGGCGTGATGAGAAAGCCGAGGAGCTGAAAATCGATGCAGCGCTCCTTGCAAACAAATCGCAATTGATTTGGCTTGCCGCTCCGGGCAACATTCCTTGGCAGACCCGCTACGAAGATGCGCACCTGATGCACTGGCAACAAAATATTTGGAACGAAATTCTGCGTGACAAATTGCCCACTGCAAAGCGCATTGGCGAAGAAGAATAAAGGTTTTAAATGGCAGCGTCCATAGTAATCGTAATCCTCGTGCTGCTGATCTTCGGCAGCAGTCCTATTGTCGAGATGATTTTGAAAATGCGCCGCATGAAAAAAGGCGACGACATTATCAAAGAACCGTGGCAAGAAATCCACGACATTCCGGGCTACCACGATGCGAGGAACATCGCCGCGTTCTATCCTCTCAAGGGCGAGCCAAACATCATGCCGATTCTTGAAGAACTAGCAATCGAAGGTCGCCTGTTGCTCCCCAAATGCGAGGGCAACGGCATCATGAATTTTTACAAAATAAGCAACCTCAAGAAGGACTTGGTCAAGGGGCACTATGGGATCATGGAGCCCCGCGAAGGTATCGAGAAGTTCGAAGGCGCCATTCCTGTGTTCCTGGTCCCCGGGGTCAAGTTCAACTGGGACGGTAGCAGACAAGGGCACGGCAAGGGTTACTACGACAGGTTCCTCGCCAAATACCCAAATTCGTTCAAAGCAGGCATCATGACTCCGGCACAGCTTTCCAAAGAACCGCTTGAGCAAAAAGAAACCGACGTGAAGATGCACACGGTAATTGCTTGTAGAGAAAGATACTAGCACGCAACAAGACGAGCAAATTCTACGAATGTAAATTTTGAACAGCATGCGAATGCTAAATTTTAAGTTGAGTTTGAAGTTCCGAGTTACTAGTTACTGAGACCGCTTCGCAGCAGTTGCGAGTTTTAAGTTACTAGTTACTAGAAATGTTTATATTGCAATCTCTAGTAACTACTAACTATTAACTAGTAACTAAATTCTATTAACTAGTTACTAAAATTTTTTCACGGAGATTCCGAAAATGAGTTTCAACAATGACGACAGCCGTCGCGGTTTTGGCAACGATCGCAAGCGCAATTTTGGCCGCTCCCCGCGCCCGAATTTTGACGAAAACAGGTTCAACCGCGAACACCCGGACGAAGCCACCGCACCGCACAGTGACCGTGAAAATCGCGGCTTTGGAGAACGTCCAGAACGCCGCAGTTTTGGCGAACGCGCTACAGAACGCCGTGGTGGCATCGGAAGCCAGGCTCATCTCCGTCGCGACCGCGAGAATTTCGCCAGCCGTCCGAGCCGTTTCGAAGAACGCGCAGAACATCATAGCTTAAGCGACCGCCCCACATTTGACGACCGTCGCAATTTCAACAGCGAGCGCCGCGAATTTGACAAAAGTCGCGCCAATCAAGAAAACTTCGTGCCCGCAGTTGGCGATGCCGATGCAGCACCGCAAGTCGCCGTCGGTGGCATCAAGGAAGTCGAAGAACTTCTGAACAAAAGCCCGTTGCAGGTCCACCGCGTGCTCTTCATGCACAAGTCCGGCAACCCGAAGCTCTATGAACTCCAGAAGCTTGCCAAACGCGCCCACGTGCACGTTCAGCAGGTCGATTCCAAGATTCTCGATAGCTATGCCCGCCCGAACCACGGCGTTGTGGCTCTCATGAACGAGAAGGAACTGCTCAACTGGATGGACGTCCGCGAAGAATTTTTCAAGGCCCGCGACACTGGCGAAAAGAAACTTATCGCCGTTGCAACCAACATCGAAGACCCGCGTAACCTTGGCGCCTGCATCCGTAGCTCGCTTGCCCTGGGTGTCGATATTCTGCTCCTCCCCGCGAAAGGAATGTGCGGCATCACACCGAGCGTCGCCCGAACCTCTGCAGGAGCCCTCGAAAAGCTCCGCATCTGCCGTCCGGACAATCTCGAAGGCGCCATTGGCGAACTCAAGATGGCCGGTTACCAGATTTTGGGACTCGATGCCGACACCGAAACAAACCTCGCCGGCTTTGACTTTGCCGACCACGTTGTTCTTGCTGTCGGCGGCGAAGACGTAGGCCTCCCCCCGTTCATCAAAAAGCAGTGCGATGCCGTACTCCGCATCCCGATGAAACCCGAAGCTCATTCCTACAATGCTTCCGTAGCACTATCCCTTGGCCTTTACGAATACGCCCGCTTGCGCATAAAGGCATAAAAGTCCTTTTTTTGAGACAAAATCGCCGTTGTAAGATTGTAAACACAAACAACGCGTAAACAGAATTAAACACACCTCTTTTACAGAGGTGCGTTTATATTTAGGTGGGATGGATAAGGAGTGTGGATAGCTTTATGTTAAAAAAAATCATATTACCATGTTGTTTTGCAGCAGGAATGTCTCTAGCGCAAACTTACGATTTGCCCATAGTCTTCGTGGACACCAAGGGTAAATGCCTCGATAATAAAGTCACCGAAAAAATTCCCGCAACCATGCGAGTACTGGACGGGAAAACAAACAATGTGGCAGACAGTGCTAAAGGCACGTTCTACAACATTGGAATCAAGGTCAGAGGCCAGTCCTCCGCCATGTTCCCCAAACCGGGTTACGGCGTAGAAGTCCGCGATTCAACGGGTGAAGGCATGGACGTAAGTTTGTTCAACCTTCCGCCTGCAGACGACTGGGTTTTCCACGGTCCTTATGTTGACAAGAGTATGCTCCGAAATGCTCTTGCTCATTGGCTTTTTAGACAGGCAGGCCGTTACAGCCCGCGCACCAAGCATTTTGACTTGTACATCAACGGCGTTTACCGCGGCGTGTACGTGCTCATCGAAAAAATCAAACGTGGCAAGTACCGCGTTGACGTAAGCAAGCTAAAAGAAACCGACATTGCAGGCGATAGCCTTACCGGCGGTTACATTTGGGCATTCGACAAGACCGGAACCAACACCGGTGGCGCAGGCAGTGGCCCAATTGAAAAGGAAGGATTTAGCACTTCTGACGGCTTGAACGTCATTTTGCACTACCCCAAGAAAGAAAACATTCAAAAACAGCAGGAAAACTACCTGAAACAATATTTGAACAATCTTGAAGGCTTGTTCAAGAATGGTGGTAGCGGAAAGGGCTACGACAAGTATGTCGATGTTGGCTCTGCTGTTGACTACGTTTTGCACCAGGAAGTCACCAACAACGCTGACTCCTATTGGTGCAGCTTCTTCTTGTACAAACCCAAAGATAAGGGTGGCAAGAATGGCAAAGAACTCAAAGAAGGCAAAGTTACACTTGGCCCTCCATGGGACTTCAACCTCGCTATGAGCAATGGCAGCCAGCCCGAAAATGGTGGCGGCCAAGGCGGCGGTGGCGGCGGCATGTGGGGTGGCGGCGGCTGGGGCGGTGGCTTCGGTGGCGGCTTTGGCGGCGGCATGGGTGGCTTTAGCAGCTCAGGCAATGGCTGGCAAATTGAAAACAGCATGAAGAGCGGTGGTGGCATGATGGGAAGTTCCTTGAAGGCTCCGAACTGGCTCTTGAAAATGTGGAAAGACGCCGATTACCAGAAAGAACTGAAGGCTCGTTGGGCAGAACTCCGCAGTGGCGTTTGGCACACCAAAACTTTAGACCTCTACTTGGATTCCATGAAGACGTACCTGAAGAGCGCTGCCGACAGAAACTTCAAGCGTTGGCCGAACTTGGGCAAGGCTAGCGGTCAAAACGATCCTGATCCACAGCCGATGAAATTCTGCAACAGCAGTGGTGGTGGCTTTGGCATGGCCATGGGTGGCTACAATGCAACAACTTGGGACGGCGAAGTCGAACATCTCCGCAAAAAGATGAAAGAAAGAATGCAGTGGATGGACGAACAGCTTGGTTTCAAGGAACCGGCACAAGCCATCGTTACCGAACCCATTATTCACGAACCCGATTGGCAAAAGGAACAAGACGAAAAGAATAAAGATTCCATTCCGTTGGGTATCCGCTTTGATGACTTGAGCAGACTGTCTCCGACGAACTTCTTTGTCGTCATTGGCAATTACCTCGAAGTCAATACAGATATCGGTGGAACATTTGCCATTATCGATTTGAACGGCGCCGTCTTGTACAAGACCCGAATCGAAAAGGGAAAGACCACTTTGGAAGTTCCAGCCAAGGCTAGAGACAAGCATTGGATTGCAACGCTTAACGGCAAGATGCTTTCTAAATAAGCTTCTGAACGAGTTCCTCACTTAATAAAAATGCCGGCTCACCGAGAGTCGGCATTTTCCTTTCAAGAAATAATGGATCCCGTCGCTACGCTCCAGGATGACGAGTGTGTAAGGTGATCCCGGAATGGTTCGGCAGGCTCACCAACCTTAATCCGGGGTGACATTGCGTCCGTAATGATAATTACGTGTTCCAGAGCCAGGTGCTGAGGTAACGCTCGCCAGTATCCGGCAAGAGCGCCACAATGCGCTTGCCCTTGAATTCCGGGCGCTTGGCGACGGTGAGGGCGCATTCAAGAGCGGCCCCCGACGAAATCCCGACAAAGATTCCTTCTTCGGCAGCGGCAGCACGAGCGGCATCTCCCGCTTTTTGCGTGCTCGTCAAATAAACTTCGTCAACCACCTTCGGGTCGTAGTTCTTTGGAACAAAGTTTGCGCCGATGCCCTGGATTTTATGCGGGCCCGCAACACCCTTAGAAATCATCGGAGAATCGTCCGGTTCAATAGCAATCACGTAGATGTTCGGATTCTTTTCCTTAAGGAACTTTGCCGTTCCGCTTACGGTTCCGCCCGTGCCTGCGGTAGCGATAAACACATCCACCTTGCCTTCCGTATCACGCCAGATTTCAGGACCGGTCGTGCGGTAATGCGCTTCAGGATTTGCGGGATTGTCGAACTGCTGCGGAATAAAACTCCCCGGATTAGCGGCAGCGATTTCGTTCGCCTTTGCGATGCAGCCCGCCATGCCCTTTGCACCTTCTGTCAACACCACTTCGGCGCCAAGCGATTTCAAAAGCATGCGGCGTTCCATGCTCATGGAATCCGGCATCGTGAGCACGACCTTGTAGCCCTTGACGGCCCCCACATAAGCAAGGCCCACACCCGTGTTACCGCTCGTCGGCTCAATGATGAGCGCGCCCGGCTTGAGCTTGCCTTCTTGTTCAGCACGATTAATCATGTTCAGCGCCACGCGGTCCTTTGCGCTACCGAGCGGGTTGAACATTTCGAGCTTTACATAGACTTCAGCCTCGCCCTTGTTGAGCTTGTTGATGCGCACCAGCGGCGTATTGCCAATCGTTTCGAGAATGTTGTTATAAATAGCCATAAAAAAGTTCTCCGTACTATACGGAGAACAATCTAGTATTTTTTATTTTATTTTGGCTCCGCAAACAATTGATATTCATTTTTGCACAGGTTGCGCTGTTGGCCAACAATCGATTCGAACGATATGCCAGAAAAGTTTTTGACAACACACGTTAAAGCCACCCTTATTGGAATTTCAGACAGGAACACAAAATTATCGACATACATCCCCGCCGATGATTCACACTCCGCTTGAAATAAATCCTTTACCATAGGTGCAGAAGAGCCAATTTTGCCATAAGCCAAGTACACGATTAAGGAGTCCCTATAAAGAATCGTCGATTCAAGATTCGCTTCGCCATCAAACATGAGCGTCGTGAAAACATCAAAATAGCGCACCAAACCACGTTCTTCACTATACAAATCCACATTGCAACGATTAAGAGACGACGTACCTTCAACAAAATAATTCTCTTTTGATGTCGTCCATTCATATTGTGCATAGTCATGCACCATGTGCGATACGCCAGAATATTCATCTTTTACATTTTTAGAGCGGTATGACCACGCAAGACTATCCATAAAAGCTTGTTCGCTTTCTGAAATGACCATCGCCATTGAATCAACATTCGGTTTTATAATAAATAAACGTTTTGCAATGGTATCGACACCATCAACAGAACCCGAAGGCAACTCGGGACGATAATCCACAGAATCCGCTGCTCCCGAGCCTACAGGAATATCACCGCAAAGGCCGTCCGATTCTTGTACAAAATCACTGACTATCGCATCGAAGTCCATCACGGGATCCGAGTTTAGCGCAGAGCACCCCGGCGTAATACACATCCTCAAAGAATCAATTTCGTTTATATAGCAGGAAGCTTTCAATCGACCATTTCCACTACAATCCGCTCCTGAGGCAAAATTCCAGATGCCACGCGCGCAAGAACGTTTGAACAAATTGAAAATACTATCGCAATCACTGCCGAAATTATCCAAGTACAGCATTTTTTGCACCGAACGATTTTCATTTATAATGAATCTCAACGTATAAACCTTTTGGCCTACAGAACACGACGCTTCGGCACCATGCTCTGCGGCATAGACAGAGACTTCGCCCCGTGAAACAGATAACACCTTCGTCGGTTCCGTCTTGAACTCTATGGATGGCATTGCATCCGAACTGCTATTGACCACATCCGTAGAACTGCTGATATCTACAGCAACGGACGAACTGCTGTTCTGCGCCACCGTACTCGGTTCAATCGCAGCCCCCGCAGACTTATCATCGGAACAGCCCATAAAAGCGAGAACTACCACCACAGCCAATTTTATTACTTTATTCATCGTTTCTCCTCCATTTTTTTCGTCAAAGGGAACAACTGAAGATTCAGTCGATAAACTTGATTGATGTTTTCGTATTCCGCAGCAATACTCACCGCCTTGCGGATAAACACATCCATTTCCTGCGAGATGCGAGCGTAAGCTTCTTCGCAAAGCCCTAGCGTCACCCCCGTGATATGGCGTTCTTCCGAAGGGAACTTGTCTACAGCAATTTTTGCAAGCGAGGCCATTTCTTTATGCATCGCACGAATCGCAATAGGCACAGATTCCTTAGAACCGATTACTGTTTTTTCAGTCTGTACATACAAATGCTCATCTTCACGCTTGAGAAAACCGGTCTTTACAAGGAACGCAAGCGAATCGCGAACCTCTTCGGCCGAAATATTTTGGAGGCACGCTTTCGCCATTTCGAGCGGCTTTGCCCCCGGCATCATCGGAGCGAGTTCACGAATCGTCGGGTTTTTCCACGAATCGTAAAAGCGGAACGCTTCTGCATCGACGACACGCACCTTGTGCTCGCGAGCAATTTTTTGCATTTCCAGGAGAGCTTTTTTTTTCGCATCATCTTTTGTGGCATTGCCAAAACGAACCATCTCTTGGAAATACGCAAACTCGTAGCCCACAAGACCCATCGCATGCGCCACCTGTTCCATTTTGACCAAACTAAGACTGCTCTTATTTTCACACACAAGCTTCAAGTAAACCGGCGACTTGAAACCCGCCCGCTTTGAAAATTCTCGCCATGAAAACGCACCGGTCCTTTTACGTTCATCGTAAAAGTCCTGCATGTAAAGGCGATAATCTTTGTATTCAGTTATCGAACGCATTGATAAATAGGTTATAGATATTAGGGTTTTAGGGGTTTCGCATGAATAAATATAAAGATTCGCGAAATAAAAATCAACACAAAAATGATACAAAATTAAAGATTTTTACAAAATTTACGCAATTTTTCAAATATATTTCCAATTTAAAAATCTAAAAGATACACATCGTATCATTTAGCGGAAAAACTTTTTGAAGACTATTCCAAAAAAAATTATATTAATGACAACAACCTATTACACGAGGGATTTATGGCAAATAAATACGCAGGCACACAAACCGAAAAGAACCTTGAAGCCGCATTCGCCGGCGAATCGCAGGCTCGCAACAAGTACACCTACTTCGCCAGCCGCGCCAAAAAGGACGGATTCGAACAGATCGCAGCTATGTTCCAGAAGACGGCCGACAACGAAAAAGAACACGCTAAGCTTTGGTTCAAGGAACTCGAAGGCATTGGCGACACCGCCCAGAATCTGAAGGCAGCGGCCGACGGTGAAAACTACGAATGGACGGACATGTACGAAAGCTTCGCTAAGACCGCCGAAGCAGAAGGTTTCAATGAACTCGCCCAGAAATTCCGCCGCGTCGCCGCCATCGAAAAGATGCACGAAGAACGCTACCGCGCCCTCCTCAAGAACGTGGAAACCGCCCAGGTGTTCGAAAAATGCGAAGTCAAGGTCTGGGAATGCCGCAACTGCGGACACATCGTCGTGGGCACGAAGGCCCCGGAAATCTGCCCCGTCTGCGCCCACCCGCAAGCCTACTTCGAAGTACATGAAGAAAATTACTAAGAGCCGAGTGTCGCAGAAAAATGCTTGCATTTTTCTATGACCGAGGCGAAAAGTAAGGCGCTTCAGCGCCATTACTAAGAGCCGAACGCCGCAAAAACAAGCTCGCTTGTTTCTATGACCGAGGCGAAAAGTAAGGCGCCTTAGCGCCACTATTAATAACATCGCAAAACTCAATTGAGACTGCGCACTGCCAATTTTCATTGGCGGTGTTTTTTATTGCTCCCTCCCACAAAAAAAGTCACCCCCAGCGCGGAGGGTGACTTAAAAAGCAACATTATATTAATGCTTACGGCACTACATTAGCGCACTTGCATTTTCAAGGTCTTGGCAGAAGAGCCTTGCTGCACACGGACAACGTAAGAGCCGCTAGAGAGCATTCCGAAGGTATGAGCGAAGCTGCCAGAAGCAACCTTTTCGCTGTGAGATTCAACAGCATTGCCCATCATGTCAAACACTTCTACCTTCACAACGCCAGCCTTGGCAACAGACACATGCAACGTGCGACCTTGGAGAGAAGCCTTGAAGCTAGCACGAGCTGCGCCAACCTGAATAGCACTCTTAGTAGGCAATGTTCCAACGCACTTCACATTATCAACAGCCAAAGATGTTCCGAGGTTCGAGGCAGTAACTTTTTCGTCAACGACCCAAGTCAGCTTGGACACCTTGGCCCAAGAGAAGGCGACGATGTTGCTCGGGGAAACTTCGGCAACCCAATCGGGCTGTTCCATGGTAGAAACCGTTACGGTCTTCCAGCCTGTAGAGGCATTCTGATCGCCAGCAACGTGTTCGTAGCCTGCATCGGCCTTAACACCAGTCACAGAGCCACGCAAGTGGTGACCAGAGCCCTTGTAATCGTACTGGACAGCGGTGCAACCAGAAAGCGTACCGGCATCAAAAGCGACTTCCATACCTACAGACGGATAGGTTGTGTCACCCGGAGTAATGCCAGAAATGCCCTTCATTTCGACATAGTTGTTAGAAGCTTCCTTAACAACAATATCCCAAGACTTGTTTGCATCTTGCGTATTGGTGAAAGATCCACCTGCTTCGTACAGGTACCAGTAAGCAGCCTTGCCGAGACTTTCAGCAGTGGTGTTGCCATCTTCAAAGTCGTCAATAACTGTGGTCGTGCCCGTTTTCGGCGGATTCGTAGAACCGCCACCAGGATTGCTACTACCACCAGCATAGCCGGCGCAGTTCACATCGTCAATGTAGAGATAATCGGCAGAAGCTTCGCCCTTGACTTCCCATGCAAGTTGTACCACATTCGCCATCTTCAAAGCAACCGTAGTACCCCAGCCAGCATCTTGTTTAAGTGCCGAGACGCTAACACTAGCCGTGGACCAGCTTGAGCTGCCGGCAACAGCTTTGTAATGTCTGTTATATTCAGTCAAGCCGCCCGTTTCGTCACCATCCATGACGGCCTTAAGATTATGGCCTGCGCCCTTGTACTTGTAAGAAATCGTGGTACAGCCAGAAAGACCACCAGCGACATTCAAACCAAGAACGACATACGGATCATACGGATTATCACCCTGAACCAATTGAATTCCAGTCAAACCAGCACCATATTCAGAGCCACCCGCAGCAGCTTCAGGAATCACGACAACAAGACCGTATTCATCTTCCGTATTCGTGTAAGACGAAGCACCCTTGTCATTTTTGTCGTTGTAAGCGTACCAAGCATCATTCTTGCCACCGGTACTTGCCAAGCCGTTACCATCTTCAAAGTCATCAATGTTTGCGGCTGCAGAAGCCAGAGTTGCTGTTGCACAAAGCGTAAATAGGATTTTCTTTTTCATCCTTTCCTCCATGTTTGTTAGGCTATAATTTAATTTCAACAACGTTGAAAGTCAAGCAGTTTATTAACATACTTTTTCACTTTTTTGACCATTTTGGGGTTCAATCGCCATTTTTACCATTACCGAAGTCGAGCAAACTGGCCATCATAGACGTTTTTCGAGCTTGGCGGACTTTTTTAATAGACAGAAAACAGATTATATTTCTATTATGTCCTCCATTCGACAACTCCCCTACTATGTTTGGTTTGCGCTCGCTTTGGGCGGTTTTGGGATGTGCGCGGCAGCGAATTTTGACGGAGTTTTTGACGCGGGTTGGACAACGGCTTACCAATCAGCGGATTCAATCAACCACATGCATAAACGGCTGAAAGCTCTCGGCATGGAGCAAGTCGTGTTGCAATATGCAGCGGTAGAAAAGACGCATTTGTATTATCCTTCTCAGCTGGATTTTTTGCAAAACACGCAGTACAAAAACAAGCAGCTTTTCCCAAAGAGCATCGACGCGGCAAAGGCTGCCGGGAACAAGCTTTGGCTTGGACTTTATTACGATGGTGAAAATTGGTACACACCGCCAACAGCTACGCAACTTGATACACTGGCAACACAAAATTTACAGGTACTTGACGAGCTGTATGCGCTTTACGGGAACGAAACCGTAATTGAAGGGGTTTATATACCGCAGGAAATAGCGCGCTATTATTGGGATGGGCTCAGAGTCGATGCAACGACAACTGCGCTTGCAACACATTTTTTGATTCCTGTTACGCGGTCCGCTCAAGCGAAAGGCTGGAAAGTCATGGCGGCACCGTTTTACAACCAAAACTTGGAAACACCCGAAAAATTGCAAACGTTTTTCGAATCACTTTTTGCAGCTGGATTCAAGCCAGATGTCATCGCGGTGCAAGATGGCGTTGGGGCTAGCGATACAGGCAAGCCGCATGCCAGCACTGCAACCGTCGGGAATTACGAACGGGCGGTCGCCAAAGCTTGTTCGCAATACGGGATTGAATTTTGGGTCGATCAAGAACTGTTCCGCACCGATGATTCGCACGCACTTGCCGATAGCGCTAGACTTTCCGCGCAATTGGATTCGGCACGAGCGGCTGGTGCATCAAAAGTTATCGCATATGATTTGGCCGTTCTCGGGAATTCGGGTTTGGACTCGCTTGAGAATTGGTTTCCGCGAGATCGTTCGCAGATGACAGAATCGATTTTTGAGATTCGCAGAATTCGCCAAGACGGGAATCGTCGCGGCACGAAACAGCGCACAACAGGCAACACACAAAACCACATCCATCCGCACGATAAAGATATCCGCTATTACAAGTTGAATGGTGCGAGAATCCCTTAGCTTTTATCGACTCGCATTTTGTATATTCAGCTCATGAATAAATTTATTTTCACTCTACTTTTTGCGGTCGGACTCGGAACTGCTTTTGCGGATGCAATTGTCAGGGACAAGAACATCAAAGAAAAAACGCCCCAATACGCCAAGACCGACATCATGAATTTTGGTGGAAGTAAAGTTTTACTGGACGAACGCACAGAAAAAACATACATTCAAAAATTAATAAGCGGAGCGTACCTCAAATTTCCACACCCGTTCGTCGCCATGGTCGGAATGGCATTTGCCAACCACCACTCTATTGAAATTTACCCTGACGACATTTGGCTTTTGCTGATGGACGGGATTCGCTTGCATGTCAAGAACAACCGCGACGCACTCAAAGAAAAATTTGTTCAAGACGGTTCCGATACAAACATCGTTATTATCGACAATTCCTTAACTTTGCAAGCCCCGCCAGCAGCGTGGAAAAGGCACATCACCGAGATTTATGACACGCTCTATCAAAAGCTGCCTGAAACGACAAGGACCGCATTTGATGTCGATTTTTCCACTTCGACCGCTATAGACAAATTCGTTTCAAAAACAATGCTCATGGCCATCAGTTCAGAATTCTATACCTACACTTCGGTAACAATGTGCGGCATCCCGAAAATTTTTATCAAAGGCACAAAAGAAGACTGGGAAAAATTGAAAAGTACATTCGACAACTTGGCAAACATTCTCGATATGCCTTGGTGGGCTGAACAAATCGATCCGATTCTCAAAGAGTTTGTCAACACTTTTGACAAAAAATACAACATGAAATTTTGGAGACGCATCTACAAAGATGTACCTCGTGGCAAAGGAAGCGGAACGCAGCCTAAAATCAATGGTTGGATAACCAAATTTTTCCCCTACATCGACAAGACGGGAGAATACAAAATGTATAAAGACTTTATTGCCGAAGTATTCGAATCATGGCCCGAAGAACAGAAAAAGACATTTAAAGCCCGTATGGAGGCCGATTCCATAGCCTCTCGGCAACACCGCACCGACTGGGTCGAGCCGCTCGAATATAAGGATTTTACAATCGGCAAAAGCGACATCACGATAAAGTGGAAATATCTTGACCGCGATATTCCCTTGCAACTATCCACCGGATTCTGGGGCGTAACCATCGATTCCAAAACAAAACGACTGAGAACCATCCGCGGATACGTGCTGACATGGGAAACGAATTAGGACTTTTTCGTTAATTTGCCGCCCGCGATAAGCACTAAAAAAGCGGCACCGCCTACACCCACAATTTTCTTGATATCGCTCCAAAATTCGCGACGTTTTTCTTTGCACGATTCGCAAAGTTTTTCGGAATCCGCGGCTTTATCGCAGCCGCATTTTTTGCAGGTATTCCATAATTTTTGAAGCATAGAATTAATCCTTAATTTTTGGGGTTTGGGCTTAGAAGTCTTTGTAAAATACCAAAATTTTTTAAATGAGAGTAGTGGGGATTACGGATTTGGGGAAAGGGCGCGCCACACCTATAGTTGACAAAATGACTGTTGCAATCGTTTTGTACAATGGAAAAGATCCATTCCGCATAGAAAAAGAGGTAATGTATCCGAATTATCCTGAATACTACCACAAGATTGGATTGCCGTTCTTGTTGGAAGTCGTTGACGTGAGTGAAATCTTCGAAGACTTTGAAATTCCGCAGATATCGCCTAAAATTGCGCTTGCATTAGTTGCGTTGAAGTACGTTTTTAACGGAGAAAAACTAAAGAAACACTTGAAGCCAGCCATGGCAGGACTCAAGTCTCTCCCTCGCGAAGAGGCTGAAGACTTTCTTACCCAAACTTTTATATATTTGACGCCTACGGCGTCCGCGGCGGCGGCTCGGTAATAAAAATATGCAAGCATATTTTTGCAACGCTCGCCTTGCACGCTTATTAATGCAGCGAAGTTTATGGATACAAGTCCATCGCCGAAGTCGAAGAAGAAGAAATGGCGGAAAAACTGGCTCAACGTGATCGCGATTGGATTGAGGCTATGTTTGCCAATCCCAAATTTACGGATGAAGACATCTCTAGCATTTCTGGCGTTCCGCTAAACGAAATCCAAAAACGTAGAGCACAACGTTAAGAATTCCATTTAAAAATCCACAGAGTCAAATCCGTGGATTTTTTTCAACTTATTTAGCTGTCTTTTTATCGCCATTTTTCAAATTTATCGCCGTTTTTTTGTCGCCACTTTTGGTATTTGTCGCCATTTTATCGTCGATTTAAGCAATTATCGCCACTTTTATCGCCGTTTTTCATATTTATCGCCGATTTCTGAATTCGTCGGCGATAAAAGTTGACTTTTGAATCAGTCAACTAAATCATTTATATTAAAGACAAATCCCTCGCAAAATGGATCGCCTTCTCTAGTAACATAAAATTGTTCACACGGAATATCTGTCTTGTACGACCACGGAATGCATTCGCCGCAATCATTCACGGCATCGCAACTATACCACAAAGCCGAAATATTATTGCATTTGCCGACACCATCCGTCAATTTTCAACAGCCCTTATTCTTTACCAAGTGAAATTTACCACCTTGAAAACAATCACCAAATGTACGAACAGCACCATCCACTTGAATCACATCATCAGAATAACCATAAACGATTACCAAACCGTTCCTTTTCGCACATTCCGCCTCGACATCATACAAGCCGTCTGAGAAATCGCGAAGGCTTAGAACCTCAGCAAACTGTTTTGCGGATAAAGTCTTTGTCTTCATTAATAAAACGTACTGCACCACTCGCTTTTGTTTTTTCCCGAAACGAGCCAAAGCCTTTTCTGCAATTATATTCGGGTCATCACAAACACTTGCAACTCCGTCAACGAAAAGGCAAACATCATGAATTAATTCTTTCGCCACTGAAAGCTCCTTTTTGTAGTTTTATCCATAAACTACATTCGCAGGAATGTTGCAGTCAAGAGGGTGTGCTGTTAGAGAATTAACATTGTTCTCTATTGACTCTATCAAAATCTGGCAATTATATTCCGCCTCTTGCCCAGCCATAGCCTTGCACGGCCATATCAATGAAGTGGCTCAGGAGCAGGTTGCTTTTGACGTTGAATAAATCAATGTCGTAGCAATCGGGCAGATGCGGAGGATCCTGCGCATCGAGAACTTCTTCGATCGTACTCTTGACTTTCGCGCGGGTCTGTTCGTCCTTGAACCAATCCACCACAAGAATTTTTTGACGATTGTCATGCAACTTGTGGAACAAAGCCTTAGATGTCAGCAAGACTTCCTGTTCCTGCGCCTTCGTCAGCTTTTTTCCCATCACGAGAAGGTCGAATATTTCAAGTTCTTCGTCGCTCAGACCCATTGTTGCCGAGCGTGAATCTTCCTTTTTCAATTCTTCGACGAGCTTTACCAGCTGCTCGTAGTAATCCTCATTTTCGGTGCCACCCGCATTGTAGCGGTTGATAATATTGCGGAACCGTTCCGAGAACTTGATACGCGTAACGTTGCGGTTTATCATTTGCCGTAAGGCCTTTTCGATAAACTCTTTCAAATCATTAATTTCGACGGCCTTGTATTTTGCCTGTTTGATTTCCTTGCGCAGTCCGTCGGCATCGATTTTAGAAAGGTCAATCAGCTTGGATCCGCGCATATACGACCCAACGCCCGATACATCACGGAGTTCTGTTGCTCCATCAGCCTTCACTCTTTCCGATGAAACACTGCTATCCAGCAAATCGCCCATGCGCTTACGGGCCTTGTTGATTTTTTCATCGTCAATAAGCCTGAAGAAAAGCCCGTGCAAATAAATAAGCGGACTGAATTTCGGATTACTCCAGTTGCGTTCAAAAATTTCCGGCTTAGAAGATTCATAAAGATTCATCAAGGTATTCAAAATCACCTTGAACTTGTTGACATCTTCATCAACAGAAATAATGGTGTCATAAGCATTGCGGAACTCGTCCAGTTTGTCGAACGTGGAGACTCCATCGAGAATCTTTTCAATATTGATATTCCGTTCCAGCAAAAACTTGTCCGCTTCGTCAATACAAGCGTCGATATAGCCAATCAATTCATCAATGTTCTTAGCCGGGAATTCCGCACCGTCATCGCCAATGGCATATGCAGCCAAAGCCTGTTTCATGAACTTGAACACGTTCACATAATCAACAATGATACCGCATGGTTTTCCCGGATACACGCGGTTTGCTCTGGCGATTGCCTGCATAAGCGTGTGGTTCTTCATCGGCTTGTCAAGATAGAGCGTAGAGAGGTTCGGAACGTCGAAACCCGTAAGCCACATGGCACACACAAACACAAGCTGCAGTTTGTCTTCAGGGTCCTTATAGCGATCCTCGATGTCCTTGCCTTCGGGCGTAATTTCGTTCATTTTCTTGCGATGAGCTGTAATATCAAGACCCTGTGCCTTGAACTTTTCATTTTCGTCCACTTCTTCCGAAACGATAACCGCCATTTCGACTTTATCCATGTAGTTCAAGATGGCGGTCAGGCGACCACGTTCTTCTTGTGTTGCGACATTATTCCGTTCAATGGTCAGCGCTTTCTTTTCTTCTTTCCAGTAGTGCTGAACCTTGTCGTACATCTTTACAGCGGTGAACTTATCTACCGAAACGACCATTCCCTTGCCGAGGAACCCGCGACGCGGAAAATGGTGTGCAATATCCCGAGCAATTTTATCCAAGCGGTCTTCGCGCTTGATGACTTCTAGAATGCGAGAACTAGAATTTTCAAGCAAAGTGGCTTCGGCGTCGTTCAGATTTTCATCTTCGATAATCGTCACGACATCGTCATCAAGGAAGTTGTTTTGCAAACCCACTTCAGGAACGCGACGGCTATAGAACAGCGGCACCGTCGAGCCATCTTCCACAGACTGCGCGAAGTTGTATTCCGAAACATAGTCGCCGAACCACTGGTTCGTCAGACGTTTGCTTCCCAATAACGGAGTGCCAGTAAAGGCAACGAAGTTCGCATTCGGCAACGCCGTGCGCATATTTTCGGCAAGAGTCTTGTATTGCGTGCGGTGTGCCTCATCCACCAACACGAAAATATCATCGCGGGTAGAAAGGACAGGGTATTTTTTACCCTTGTCGTAACCGAACTTATGAATCAGCGTGAATATAAAAGGCTTGTTCCCTTGCAAGTATTCGCGAAGCTGTTCGCCATTCTTGGGCTGGCATTCATCTTGCGGGCCGATGATTTCTGTCCGCAAGAAGTTCTTGTATATCTGCGTATCAAGGTCTTCGCGGTCGGTGATAATAAGGAACATGAAGTTGCCACTGAACTTACGCTTGACCTTACGGGCAAACATCGCCATCGAGTAACTCTTGCCGCTCCCTTGCGTATGCCAGAATACGCCCAACTTGCCGTCCAGTTCCTTACGGTTCTCTACGGCGCGGCACAAGTTGTTGACACCCATAAACTGGTGGTTCTTGGCGATAATCTTTATAGAACCGTTCTGGAACAGAATAAAATTTTCGATGTAGTCAATAAGGGTTGCCTTGTCGAGCAAACTTTTGACCATGTACTGCGCACTTACGCCTTCGCCTCGAATATACTTGCGGTCAATCTTGTCGCTTTCGCTTTTCTTGAGCCATTCGAAGAAGTAATCGTAGCTCGCGTTGAACGCGCCCAGCTTGGTTTCAAAACCGTTCGAAAGAACGCACACCTGGTTCAGGGCGAACAGATTCGGGATTTCTTTCCGGTAATCCTGGAGGTTCTTGTTGTAGGCTTCTTCAATCTTGACGGTGCTGTTCTTGAGTTCGATAAAAACTAGCGGCAACCCGTTGACAAACACCAGAACATCGGGGCGGCGAAAATGATAGTGTCCCTGAATCCACATTTGCGAAACGGCAGTAAACGTGTTGTTTTCGGGGTTGGCGAAATCAATAAGCGACACATCGCCAAAATCCGGCTTGCCGTCCTTGAGGAATGTGACGCGCACACCGTCACGAATTTTCTTATAGAGCGCGTAGTTGGTCGCCGTCATGTCGGTGCCGGAATAGTCGCGAACCAAATCCTGCGCAATCTCGTCCAGCTTGTTTGCGGGAACTTCGGGATTGAGCCTCGTGAGCGACTCGCGCAAAACAACAGGCAACACGCACTGCTTTTTGCTGGAACGCCCCGTGCCATCGGGCAGCACTTCCATCTTTTCCGGAGAAGGGTCGCAATGGACCACCTCGTAACCGAACTCCGGTGATTCCAGCATCTGGAGAATCGCTTGTTCGATATCATCTTCGGAAATAAAGGACTTCATGCCATAAAATTAACTCTTTAGCAATTCAAAAACACGAAACCAGTAATAAAAAGCCTCGGGATTTGACTTTTTTAGCTTATTTAGCTTAGTCCATACCGCCAAATCTGAACCAACAGAAGCCTCGATTTTCACCTCTGCAAGATTTTTCGCATTGGCAGAGGTGTATTTTTCAGGAATAAACATTCCTTTCAATAAGCACGCCGACAGATACGCAATCTTAGACGAATCAACAACCGCATTACTTAATCCATAACGATTCCCATAAACAAAGCTCTGCAACTTAGGAATCCCATGATTCAATAACGAAAAACGTTCTTTATCAGAATATCCATTTGTTCCTATGCACAAAGCCGTATTTATTGAATCCATCAGAACATCCTCAACACCAATTTTTAAGTTGCGATAATCCAACTCTACAGAAGCATTTTTCTTATAGACTTCAAAAACATTTTCAAAATTATCTAGAGAATCAAACAAGCAAGCCACATCAAACAATTGCTTCATAATTTCCAAAGAACAGTCCCTATCGTTTCCGGCCTTGTCCTTTTTAAAATAGGGAATCCCGGTTGTATTTGGAGCAAACGCAGCAAGTTTATCGCCAAGAATATCGGATTTTGAGGGAACATTGACCCAAACATTTTCGCCTTCGATCTTTAAAAAAGGACTCTGTACAGCCTTATTCTCAACTTGTTTATAAGGAGAATCTTCCAAAAGAACATCTAGCAATACATAATCGCTCCGACTCCCGTTATAAGCGACTTGGTAATTATACTTTGCGTGCATCTTAGGAACATTGAATCTCGATTTTCTATTCACAAGCTCAGGCTTTTCAAACCCATAATCATTGGCATACATACCTATATACCTTTCAACGTCCGTCCCAGGAGCACAAATAATATCAATGTCAACCGATAGACGTTTTTCAGTATTGAAATGCAGCATCAAACACGAACCGCCCTTAAAAACAAACGGACAACCGCTACGAGCTAACGCCTCAAGTAAAGAAAACGCACGGATAGTCTTTTCAAGTAACGCTACATCAGAAACCCGATACTTCTTTGAAACAAACGTTATCCATTCCCTCGTCCTACTTTCTGGAGAAATCATTTACGCACCTCTTTTTACAACCATATGATATATACATAATGATCTCTCCCCGCGCAATAGGTGCAACTTTTCGCCACAAAAGGGGATTAAGCGATATTCGCAAGCAAAGACTCAACCTCTTTCAGCTTATTCCTTCTGCTAGCGTAACGTTTTAGAGCCTTCACATTTATATCGTATAAATCAAAAGCTTTCTGATACACATAAACAGTTTCCATACCGCGAAGAAAGTAGAATTCATTATCGCAGAGAATATCAACGAGAATTTTTTCGAGCCTCGGAGCATTGAGTTCATCAGTTTTATCTAAAGGTCCCTGACTGACTAAATTTTTAACGACAATAATTTTTTTTGACGAGGAAAAATATTCCATCGTCTCTAGCGATGGATTCTTTAGGACAATCCTTTTGTCAGGTTCATTAAGCCGATCTGCAACAGCATCGACCACATCCTTTTCGGCTTCAATAATTACGAAATTCACCATCGGAACATGCTGCGTAAAATACGCAAGTTCCTTTACATTCCAAGCACACAATTGAGCGAAAGGAAAACTCTGCTTTAAAAACGAATACAGTTTTTTTTCCGCAAGAGAGTCTTCTGTTCGGAAACCATTTTTTTGTGATTCGGCAATTTCGTACACATCATCCCCCACCTTTACCAATTGCTTTTTAGCAACCATTTTTTGGATGGCGTTATGCACCGACATCAGCGAATACTCAACTTTTGAATTGAACAAAGAAACAAGAAGTTCCTCTAAACGGAATTTCCTATTGTTTTTCAGCGCAAAATCCTTAATGTCCAAGTCAACATTCATAATCGATATAAATATAGCTCGTATTTGTCAAAAAATCAAGTAATTTGACATTTTAAACATATTTTTATACATTTAAAATTGCTTATTTTTGCAAATATATAGTCATTTTCAATTAAAAAGTGGCAAAAATATAAAACACTATTATGAAAATAATTTTTGTCAAAAATTTGTTAAATTTGACAAAGACAACAAAAAAAAACACCTATTTTTTAAAACTTACGATTTATTTACTGAGGCAGACGAATTATCCATATTTCCAACAATATTGGAACCATTTACAGAGCCATTGATATTGATGTTGTTTATCTCCATTTTAGGATTGCTTCCGTCTAAAGCCAACTTCCCATTTTTAAGCATCTGATTTTTCCAGTCATTGATTTTCTGCCTAACAAAAAATTCAATTCTTTGGAAAGAAATGAGTCTTATTATCTCTTTATTTTTATATAAACCTTTCCAAGGGTCGTTTGGTATTTCAAAAAAACGTTCATAGTCTTTCTGTTCTTTCGATATGTCGCAAACAACTTTCATCGGATCTCTAATCTCATACGATTTAGACATTGTCGTCATGTAACGTTTGGCATTGGGTTCAAGTGGACTATCATACCAACCTTGCACCTTCTTTTCAACATAGCGATAATCGGGCAAATCGTCTTCGTCATAGCCGTTTAGTTCCTTTTCGCAAAAAGAAGCAAATTCAAATTCGCCAATCACGTTCGCGACAGAACGAGCCTCTTCCAATAAATCTGGGAGCGGTGTTTGCGATTTTGCACTATCGGCGATAAAGTCTTCGATTAGTTTCATTCTGCCTAACCCGTTATCGATGAAATATAGCTTGACACCGTTGAGCCAATAGACCAAATGCCAGAGGATATCGCTCCTGCTGCAATGGCTTTTAACGTTTCAACAACAGAACTTTCGTCTCGATTATCTATAGATTGTTCCAATTGCTCTATTTTTTCTTTCAAAACAACGACTTCCTCAGAATCAGCTGTTTGCGTCTTTTCCATTTCTTTCTTGATTTGTTCGACAAGCAGTCTTAAAGATTCGAAATCTAATTTGCCATTGTTATTAACTGTAGCGGACGAGTTCGTCATACTTCCGACTATATTAGCACCATTAACATTTCCGTTGACAATAAGAGTCATAGTTTTAGCAATTTCCTTTTCTTTTTCTGAAAAAATGCAATCTTCTCCAAGAATACCCTTTCGCTCTAAATCAATAGACCAATCCAAAATCTGATTTTTTACAGTGTCAAGAATCCTTACCAATTGAGTTTTTGAGAAAAAAGCCTTGATCTCAGTATCAAAAAACATATTTGAATTTTTTATAAGTTCTCGTTGTAATTCAAATGGGACCACGGTATTTAATACAGAGTCTTCTGCATCAAGAAATTTCTGCATTTCCCCAACAGATAAAAATATTGGTCCCTTCAGCAATTTGGAATATATTCCTGTCGAAGGAATTTGAAAAGGAATCCAACCTCGCATAGGATTAAAGGCTTTATATGTCAAATCAACATAACGAATATCGGGAAGTTCATCAATGTTTTTATAGCCATTTATTTCATTCTTCAGAAAATCAACCATCTCTTTTTGCTCAAGTTTTTGAGCAATGAAATATGCTTTCTGAAAAAGATTCGCATAGGACAAAGCTGGATTTAAACATTCCTTCTGTAATTCTATAACCAGTTTAGCCATAAACTATCCCTGTGTTTGGATATTTGAAATAGAGTCTTTGAGTTCACCGGCTATATTTGAATTAGAAACATTTCCGTTAATGATGATTTGAATAGAAGGGATGTTTTTTACTCGATTTTGTTCTTCGCTGGAAAAGGTAAGGTTTTCGCCTAAAATGCCTTCTTTTTCCAATTTTAGCGCCCAATCTAATACAAGTTTACGGACTAAATGAAGAATTGATGTAACTTGTCCAGCCATAAAAATTTGGCGAATAGGCAGAGGTTTTGGCATATCAATAATCTCGTAAATAGCCACTTGTTCATCGTAATTGAGCCGAATATGCAACATTTTTTCTTTGGACTCGTCAATTTTTTCAATTTCAGCAATAGATCCAACAACAGAGTGCATAGACCAAGGATTTCCCGCAGGAAACGATACAGGTTCCCACCGTTTAGAAGATTCTTTATAGGCTTCTGTATTTACAGGAATACGTCGATATGAGGGAATAAGCGATCTTTTAACTCCTGCATAACCATTTATTTCTCTAGTACAGAAATCCGCCATATCTGTGATGGACAGTTTAGAGGCTATGGCGTACGCTTTCAGAAGCAGATAGTAGCAAGAAATCTTATCATCTAAACATGCTTGCTGTAAATCTAAAACCATCTTTGCCATAAGAGCCTCTTTTACTATACAGCAAGTTTTCCGCTCATGAGGCGGGGCAAGAGCAGGTCGCGCTGTTTGATGAGGTTTTCGTTATGCTTTAGTAAAGAAAGTCTATTCCGTATCATTGGACCAACGATATTGTCAAATTGATCAAGAATAGATTTAGGCGGAACAACCATTTTTTTCTTTTCCATAGATTCCTTTGTTATATGAACCATTGCTGTTCCGTTAGTTCCACCCATCCATAATGGAGTAGATGTTTTTAAGTAGAAATACAGATATGCTTTGTTGACATTGTTCTTAGGGACGACTTTCCAAATGTGATAATGGTAAATGACTTTTTCTTCATTCCATATTTCGGGACCAAAATTGCAAGCCCATTTATACAACAAATCCCCTTGTTCGCAATATTTATCACTTTCTAATTCCATATCCGAATAGAACCATTCGTCTTTTCCGGAAAAATTTCCTACACGAACGATGCGATATTTTCCCTCTGACAATAATTCAGGCATCAAATATGCTCTTCCATTAATCAACATAGCTGCTGTATCAAAACGATTTATACTCCATCCCTTAGGGATTCCGTTTTCGATGGGGGTGGTTTCGTGGCCGGGGAAGCGGAAGCGAACGAACCATTCCTTGTAAAGGTTCTCCGCCATCTGTTGCAAAATCTTAATTCGCTTGTTGTTGTTTTCTATCAGGTTGTCGTAAGCGGAGAGAATGGAGGCGATGCGGCGTTGAGTCGAAATTGATGGTAGCTTTATTTTTATTCCATAATAACATTTTGATGTCATACTTGGAATACTAGCACCAGAATCTAAACCACTCAAATCAAGATATCTTAACATTCTATATAAATAATACGGAACGACTTTTTCTTGATTAATTATCGTATAATAACACGTGTCAACAGTCCAAAATTTGCCCTTAATATACTGAATGTTATTAAGCGTGCCTTTTCGTGGCAAAAGAACACTTTCACCATCATACAAATACTGATTTGCGTAGCGCATTACTCCGCCACTGCCTAAAACAGGATATTCGCCATCATCCAAGGAAGAATGGTCTTTCCCATTCCCAATTTTCAAGATGTCACTCAATTTATACGTTGTATATTCCATAATATGATTCCCTGGATCCTTCGGCTCCGCTAACGCTTCGCTCAAGATGACATGCTGTTAACATCACTCCTTAAGATTTCTTCGCAACGCTCGCAATGACATTTTCGGGGTGTTGCGGGGTGTCCCCGCAGAAGGGGAAGCATAAGACGCTTGGAGATTCCCGCCTTCGCGGGAATGACAGCGAAGGTTGCGGGAATGACAAGTGGCTGTAGCGAGGGGAATGCTTTCCCCTTTGTCCCTAAAATAACGCATTCATGTTTTCCGCAATCTGTTTTTCTAGCTTCTTCGCTTCGGCGCTCAGCTTGGCGAAATCGTCGTTCAGTCCGAGCATCGTTTCCTTGAATTCATCTTCGGTCATGCCGTCATCTTCAATCACCACGCCCACATAGCGGCCGGCGTTCAGCGAATAATCCTGGTCCTTGATTCCGTCTTCGCCGTCAATTTTTGCGACCTTGCAGAGTCCGATTACGTCCTGGTATTTGCCGTTGGGGAAACGTTCGGCGAGCCAATTCAGTTGCGCTTGCCAATAATCTTTGGTTTTGACATCCTTGTCGTCGCTGCTTGCGGGCGCGTTCTTGAGATTTTCCTTGTATTCCTTGAGCAAGTCCTTGAACGATTGCGTATCGCCTTCGTAGAGTCGGCTGATGACGGCGAGGTTCTTTATCTGTTCGTCGCTAAACTTGCGGTGTGCCCTGTCCACCTGCGTAAATACGTTGCGTGCGTCAATGAAGAGGATTTCGTCTTTCTTTTTGCTGTTCGCCTTTTGCTTGTCGAAGAACCAGAGCGTTGCCGGGAGCGTCACCGAGTTGAACATGTTCGAGGGTAGCGTCACCATCTGGCTGATGATTCCTTCTTCGACCATTTTCTTGCGGATTTCGTATTCGCTCTTGCCTGCATCGCTTGCGGAATTCGCCATGACGAGTGCCGCCTTGCCGTTTTCATTCAGCGCGGTCGCAAAGTAGCCAATCCAAAGGTAGTTCGCATTGGGCACGGTTTCCTTTTTGTCGGAGCCCTTCTTTGCGGACTTTGTCGCGTTGCGCGGCACGCCGTAAGTGCAGAAACGTTCGTCCTTCTGGACTTTTTCGACGACGACTTCATCGACGTTGAACGGCGGATTCGCCATCACGTAATCGAACTGCCCTACCGCATTGTAGGGGTCGCTGTAGAAGGAATTCGCCTCGGTGATTTCGCCGCGCACATTGTTCAAAAGCAGGTTCATCTTCGCGAGCTTTACGGTGTCGGGTTCTTTTTCTACACCGTAGCAGCGGAAGTTCATCGCCGTGTCGTTTTCGGCACTTGCATTGTGGCGGTGCATGTAGCGGGCTGCCTGCACGAACATGCCGCCCGAACCGCAAGCGGGGTCCAGGAACTTCTTGTTGATGCCGTGAGGCTGCAACACGTTCACCATGTAGCGCACGACCGTTGCGGGCGTATAGAATGTTCCGCCGTCCTTGCCTTCGGCGAGTGCAAAGTTGCCCAGGAAGTATTCGTAGATTTCGCCGAACAGGTCAATGCTAATGTCTTCGGGAATGTCCTTGAACACGCGCACGATTTTCGAGAGCAATTCCGGTTCTTCTTCGGGAACGAGCTGCGCATAGACATCCTTGGGGAGAACGCCGTCCATCTTCTCGTTTTCTTCTTCGATGGCCTTCATCGCACCCTTTACAAGGGTCGCCTTCTTGGCATCGTCCGGCGCGTCGTTGATTGCGTCAAAGTAGGCGCATTCCGGCAGGTAGAAACCGCACTTTTCGATGGAAATGTCTTTCAGGGTGCGGGCGCGGCGCGTGCCCTTGAGCTTTTCGAACTCGGCGTTGATTTCGTCTTTGTGCTGTTTGTACAAAATATCGGCATAGCGCAAAAAGATGAGGCCAAGAATCGGCTGCCCGTACTTGTTTGCGGCAAGGTGCGCACCCGCGCGGAGCATGTCGGCAGAATGCCAAAGACGGTCTTTCAAGTTCTTAAGTTCAACGTCGGTCATAATCGTTCCTGTGTATCTTTGCGCAATATAGATTTTTGCGGGGGACGGGGGTAAAGGCAAAGGTTATTTTTAGACTTTTGCGAATGCATTATGTTTAAATCAAGAAAAAGATGTATTTTAGTGGATGAAAAAAATTCGATAAGGATAAAAATGTCATACGATGCAATTTTAATAACAGCTCTATCCGGCTTTTTAGGAGCAGCAATTGGCTCCATTACAACTCTTTGGCTTCATTTTAAAAACAAGAAAAATGATGAAAGGAAGATATTGAATGAATCTATCCACTACTTATTAGAAGTATTCTTTCTAGTAAATCGTTTTGATGTTGAAAAAATGACATCCGCATATTTAGACTATTTCTTTATGCAAATAAAGAAAATCTCCCCTAAATTAAACGAAGACTCTTTAAAAAATATTAAAGAACAGATTACATCGATTATGAAATCAACTTCTGTTCCTTTAGCCCAAAAACAAACTTTCGAAAACTTTAGAATTATTAGCGGAGATTATGAGAATATGTTGACTAAATTAGCAACAATTTTACCAATAGACGCTTTTTATTTAAGAGGAAAAAACAAACTTGAAGCTCTTATAAATACGGCTTCGTTATATTTTGACAGCATTCAAATTGCAAATTCTGAAAATGCAGAAGCTATAAGAACAACCATTAATCAAATGCAGCCCTCGATAATCACTAGCCTCATAAACGAGTTTAAAAAAGATTTAGAGACTGAGCTTTTGGTTTTGTTAAAAAAGACTGATCGTTATAATTGTAAAAAAGGCAAAAAAGCGATTGCAATGGTTAAATCAGTTGAATTGACGGACTATGATAAGCGAGAAATCGATTCAATAATTTCCAATATTTTGAATCAATTGAAGCAAAATCCATCTAAATAAAAAAAAAACAATGTCTAAGAATACCCTAAAAAATAGCGTATCCACTCAATCTCAGATTTTTGAATTATTGGGTAGGACGCTTTATGTATGCAACTTCATTGAACTTAGACTCCGTTGGATGCATCAACATCGTGGAGGCCTTTGGATCGGCAAAACTCCAGAAGAACTACTAGATAAATTAAAGAAGGCTATAGAAAAGCAGCAAAAAGGAGACAAAGCACCACTTGGCCCTATTGGCCAAGAAATGCTAGACGCCATTTATACGCCTCGTTGCAACAAAGATTTAGAAAAAGCCGAGGAGAAGAATCTATACGCATTCAATCTTGACTATAAAATCCAGTCAAAAGGACGATCCCACCGCGCTAAAACAAAATTCAAAAAATTTATTGAAACTCGAAATTATCTCGTTCATTATTTTGCTAGAGACTATGACTTGGCAAACGAAGATTCATGCAAAAAAGCCTATGCTGATTTGAAAAATAAAAGCATTATAATCAAAGATGCGCTTGAGTTCTTTAACGAGGACTATGAAACAATGCAAAAAGCATTGAAAGAGCTTCAAGAACATTTTAAAAAGATGTCTTCCAAATCAGATAAATTGCGTTAGGGATAGTGACCACGGTGTGGCGGAGACTTGCGAAAGCAAGGCTCCGTTCTAGGAGGTGAGCGGCGAGCGTAGCGAAGGCGGTTGCCCCTAGAATATAGCCCGACCTTGCCCGTGGGCAAGGGAACGCCCAAAAGGCAAGCATTCGCTCACAACGCATTTTTACAGAATCACTGGATCCTTCGACTCCACTGGCGTTACGCTCAGGATGACACCGCTGATATGCAATAACTAGACTTTACTGGATTGGGCTAAAGCTCCCATGACGCGATCGAAGCGCATTCATGAAACTTGACTAGATCCTTCGACTCCACTGGCGTTTCGCTCAGGATGACACCACTGATATGCAATAACTAGACTTTACTGGATTGGGCTAAAGCCCCCATGACGCGATCGAAGCGCATTCATGAAACTTGACTAGATCCTTCGACTCCACTGGCGTTTCGCTCAGGATGACACGTCGCTTTTCACCCATATTTTTCGCACCCGTCCGAACATTTTACACCCCATTTTCTACATTATACTCAGTAACATTCTCTACCGGGATCGCCATCCCGATGGATTAACTCTCAACAAATGAGGAACAAACAAAAAATGGCAAGAGCATTGATTATCGGTTGTGGCGCCGTTGCCACAGTTGCTATCAAGAAGTGCTGCACCTGCAGCGAAGTTTTTAGCGAAATCTGCATCGCCAGCCGTCATCGCGAAAATTGCGAGAAGTTGGCTCAGGAACTCCGCCCGAATACGAAGACGGTCATCACGACTGCCGCCGTGGACGCTGACAAGGCCGAGAACGTCTCTGCTCTTATTAAGCAATACAAGCCGGACCTGGTGATGAATATCGCTCTCCCCTACCAGGACCTCGCCATCATGGATGCATGCCTTGAATGTGGCGTGAACTACATGGACACGGCTAACTACGAGCCGGAAAATATCGATGATCCGGAATGGCGCAAGGTCTACGACAAGCGCTGCAAGGAAAAGGGCTTTAGCGCCTACTTCGATTACAGCTGGCAGTGGGCTTACAAAGAAAAGTTTGAAAAGGCTGGTCTCACGGCATTGTTGGGTTCCGGCTTTGACCCGGGTGTTTCTCAGGCATACTGCGCCTACGCCTTGAAGCACCAGTTCGACACCATCGAAGAAATCGACATCCTCGACTGCAACGGTGGCGATCACGGTTACAAGTTCGCAACCAACTTCAACCCCGAAATCAACCTCCGCGAAGTCTCTGCTCCGGGTAGCTACTGGGACACGGACGAGAACGGCAAGGGCCACTGGGTTGAAATTCCGGCCATGAGCATCAAGCGCGAATACAACTTCGCACAGGTCGGCAAGAAGGACATGTACCTCCTCCACCACGAAGAAATTGAATCCCTCGCCCAGAACATTCCGGGCATCAAGCGCATCCGCTTCTTCATGACGTTTGGCCAGAGCTATCTCGACCACATGCGTTGCCTCGAAGACGTGGGCATGCTCAGCACACAGCCCATCAAGTTCCAGGGTCAGGACATTGTGCCTATCCAGTTCCTCAAGGCTCTCCTCCCGGACCCGGCAAGTCTCGGTCCTCGCACCGTTGGTAAGACGAACATCGGTTGCATTTTCAAGGGTACTAAGGATGGCAAGCCAAAGACTTACTATCTGTACAACGTTTGCGACCACCAGGAATGCTACAAGGAACTCGGCAGCCAGGCTATCGCCTACACGACTGGCGTTCCGGCAATGTGCGGTGCCATGATGGTGCTCACGGGCAAGTGGAACAAGCCGGGTGTGCATACGGTCGAAGAGTTCGATCCGGATCCGTTCATGGAAGCCCTCACCAAATACGGTCTCCCGTGGAACGAAGATTTCAACCCGGTGCTGGTCGATTAGTAGGAAGTAGGAAGTTAGAAGTAGACAGGAATAACACAAGTAAAACTGTCTACTGCCTACCGTCTACTGTCTACTGATCCGAAGGATCATTCATGAAAAAATGGCGCATTGACGATTCCCGAGATCTTTACAACGTAAAGGGTTGGGGCGTAAGTTACTTTGATATTAACGACAAGGGTCACGCGACGGTTTCGCCGATCAAGAATGGCGGTCCGAGCATCGACCTTTACGAGCTCGTGCAGGAACTTTCCTTGCGCGATGTTTCGACTCCTGTGCTGCTCCGCTTCCCGGATATTCTGGACAGCCGCATCGAAAAGATTCACGAGTGCTTCACGAAGGCGACGACTGAATACGGTTACAAGGGCGGTCATTACAGCATCTTCCCGATCAAGGTGAACCAGCAGCGCGCGGTCTTGGAAGAAGTGGTGAGTCACGGTTCCAAGTTCAACATCGGGCTTGAAGCAGGTTCCAAGCCGGAACTTCACGCAGTTCTTGCGAACATGCAGAATCCGGATGCGTTGATTATCTGCAACGGCTACAAGGACGAAGACTTTATCGAGCTTGCTCTCCTCGCGCAGAAGATGGGCAAGAAGATTTTCATCGTCGTCGAAAAGATGAACGAACTTCATTTGGTCGTGGATCTTTCTCGCCGCATCGGTGTTCGCCCGAACATCGGTATTCGCATCAAGCTTGCAAGCTCTGGCAGCGGCAAGTGGGAAGAATCCGGCGGATACCACAGCAAGTTTGGCCTGAACAGTTCGGAGCTTTTGGAAGCTCTCGACTTCATCAAAGAAGAGAAGATGGAAGACTGCATGAAGCTCATCCACTTCCACTTGGGAAGCCAGATTACAAACATTCGCCATATCAAGAATGGTTTGCGTGAAGTTTCGCAGTTCTACGTCCAAATTAGAAAGATGGGCATGGGCCTTGAATTTGTGGACGTTGGCGGCGGCTTGGGCGTCGATTACGACGGCACGCGCAGTTCTAACGCTAGCTCCGTGAACTATTCCATCCAGGAATACGCAAACGACGTTGTGTACGCGATGTACGAAGCTTGCGAAAACGGAGACGTTCCTCACCCGAATATCATTGCGGAATCGGGCCGTGCACTTTCGGCACACCATTCCATCTTGGTGTTCAACGTGCTTGAAACGGCTGGCCAGGCTTTCTTCGACGAAAGCGTTCATGAAATCAGCGACGACGCTCCGGAAGCACTGAAGGACTTGTATGGCATTTACAAGAGCCTTTCTCCGAAGAACTTGCTTGAAAGCTGGCACGATGCCATGCAGATTAACGACGACACCTTGAGTGGTTTCAAGATGGGCGACGTGGATTTGCAGACGCGCGCTATGAGCGAACGCTTGTTCTGGAGCATTGCCCGCAAAGTGGATTTGCTAGCACGCGACTTGCGCCATCCGCCTTATGAATTAAGCGAACTCCCGCGTTTGCTTGCCGAAAAGTACTTCTGCAACTTCAGCCTTTTCCAGAGCCTCCCGGACAGCTGGGGCGTGGATCAGGTGTTCCCGATTATGCCGATCCAGCGTTTGGACGAAGAGCCGACGATCGAGACGACGATTCAGGACGTGACTTGCGATAGCGATGGCAAGATTGACATGTTCGTTCGCGGCGGCGAAGTGGCACGCACCATTCCGCTCCACCCGATCAAGAAGGACGAACCGTACTTTATCGCGGTTTACCTCGTCGGTGCATACCAGGAAATTCTCGGTGACCTCCACAACCTCTTTGGCGATACGAACGCAGTGCACATTGTCTGCAACGACAACGGCGGCTACGATATCGACAAGGTAATCGACGGCGAATCCGTGGAAGACGTGCTCGACTACGTGAACTTCAGCGACAAGGCTCTTGTCCGCAACATGGAAAACTGGGTCACGCGCTCTGTGAAGGAAGGAAAGATTACGCTTCAGGAAGGCAAGGAATTCTTGAACATCTATCGTTCCGGACTTTACGGGTACACGTATCTGGAGTAGGAAGTAGACGGTAGGAAGTAGGCAGTAGACAGGACTGTAGGCGGGATTGCCCGCCCATGGTCCAAGAGCCGAAAGAAGTGTCATTGGTTATACTAATTTTATGATTCACGAAATTACTCCGCACAAGTTAGATAACGAATTTAAAGACATTGCTCCCAAGCCCACTGATTATTTGATTATTTTCAATGGAGAGCAAACGCTTTTCAAGAAAGTGGTTGAAGGTGTTTACGAAATTCCACGAGTGTGCGACTTTCCCAAATGTGAATGCCATTACCTGATCAGCATCGATGGTGATGCTTATTTTTTGTGCAATACGAATCTGCCAGAAGTTCCAGAAGGCTACGAGTTCCGCGGCAACCGCACATTCCGCACGCTTGAAAATCATTTGGAACGCCTCGGCGGAGCAACTTCCGCACACATTGCCAAATGGGAAAATTTGAACAAATTCTGTGGCATGTGTGGTCATATCATGACGCGTGGAACTAAAGAACGCTCCATGATTTGCCCCAGCTGCAAGAACACAGTCTACCCCAAGATTTCGCCGGTCGTGATTGTCGCGGTGCACAACGGCAACGAACTTTTGATGGCGCGCAATTTGGACAATCCAGACAAGACGCGCATGTTCCTGATTTCTGGATTCGTAGAAATCGGCGAATCGCTTGAGCAAGCCGTCAAGCGCGAAGTCATGGAAGAAGCGGGCGTTCGCGTCAAGAACATCAAGTACTTCGGTAGCCAGCCGTGGCCGTTCTCGGAATCGCTCATCTCGGGCTACACCGCAGAACTCGATGGCGATCCGACGATTCACATGCAAGAAGCGGAACTCGCTTGCGCCACTTGGGTCAAGCGCGAGGACATTCCCGAATACGATACGAGCGTGAGCATCAGCAGTTGCCTCATCGAGAATTTCCGTTCGGGATATACGATTAAGGAATAAAGATTAAACGAGACGCGCGGCCGAAGAGCCGCGCATTTTTCTAGTTACTTTTCCGATTTTTTATCGGCTTTCTTCTTAGCCTTGCTCGGAGCCGCTTTAGGTGTTGCCTCAGGCTTATTCGCAAGTACAACGTATAAAGTATCGTGAATCACGACCGTATCGCGCACGACAATCGTATCATGCACAAAGACTGTATCGCGAGCGCACACGACATTCGCGGAACCGTTAGAAGCCGGAACAGGCACCACAGCCGACGAAGATGCGACCAAAGAAGAACTCGATTGCGCAGCACTTGAGCTAGACTGCGCGGCACTTGAAAGAGCAGCACTTGATTGTGCGACATTTGCACTCGAAGAAGTCACACTCACAGTCGATGACGTCGGCATTTTTTCAATGACCGTAATCAAAGAATCGCGAACATTGCGGAGGCTATCCAGCTGTTTGCGGTAACGCGTCTTATTGCCCGGACGGCGTTCTCTAGAATACTGAACTTCAATCTTATCAATCTGCGATTCAACGTCCCTAAGTTCATCGAAAACAGGACCTTCGCCTTTAACAGAACCTGTCGGCGTGAAAAAATTTGTGAAACGCTGCCACATCGAGCGTTCTTCGGCATTCACATTGTTCAAACATCCAAGACAAAAGAGGACTGCAAAAGTCCCGCAAGCAGATTTCAACCTAAAATTTCGCATGTTGTAATAATAGAAAAAAAGAAGGCATCCCTTTACAAGCCCCCTAATTTTACTAAATTAACACTACCCACGCGGGAGTAGCTCAGTTGGTAGAGCGCGACCTTCCCAAGGTCGATGTCGAGGGTTCGAGACCCTTTTCCCGCTCGAAAGCAAAAACGACACCTCTATGGTGTCGTTTTTTGCTTTTATTCGTAAACAGGTCGAGAACCCGAGAAGAGGGTTCGACAAAATTCGATCATGGACGAAGTCCGAAGAACGAATTTTGGAATTATCGCGCAAGCGATAAGCCCGTAGGGTGAGGAGTCAGCCGCGTTAGCGGAGACTGACGACGAATCACTAAATTTTTTCGTGGGCGTATGCCCGTGGGAAAAATTTAGGACTTTCCGTGTAGCGATAAGCCCGTTAGGGTGAGGAGCCAGCCGCGAAGCGGTGACTGGCGACGAATCAAACCCGTTCCCGCTCTAAAATAAAAGATCAGGTCAATGACCTGGTCTTTTATTTTACTAGTGATATAAGTGGGTCGAGAACCCGAGAAGAGGGTTCCATCCCCACTAAATTACTGTTCCAGATAATAATCGGGTCTGATTCCAAGCGCAGCTTCGTCTGCATTTAATTCTGCGGCAGGCACATTTCGCCCCACAACAAGAGCGCTATCAAAGCCTGCAATTTTCGCGCCATACACATCTGTTCCAAGCGTATCGCCAATCATCAACACGCGAGAGCCCGCCGGAAGCGAGCGTTTTACTTTTTCCCAAATTGCAGGGAACGGCTTGCCCAAGTAATAAGTTTCACAGCCTTCTCCCCCATTCGCATTGCACATCGACGCACGACGCAAGCGTTCTGAGAGAGCTCCTGAAACCGGTTCACGCAGCGTAACGCCATTTTCATCTGGAATTTTTGGAGCCCAAGCATCTGAATTGAGCACAAGAAGAATTGCACCTGGCTTTCGCAAAATCTTGACTGCTTGCGCATACGTTTCGGGCGTATCCTTTGCAGACGAAATCGCCACAATTGGCTCGGCGGGTTCAGCATCCATAGCAACCGCAGTGATTCCACAAGCATCAAGCACATGCTTGCCCGTGTCACGACCGATGTAATAGACTTCGCGCAATTCAAGCCTGTGACCGCGCAATTCAAGCGGTTTCGCGGCAGTCCTACATATCGCCACATTTCCATCTACACGTTCACCACGACGCAAGCGTTCCACGAGTTCTCGCAACAAGCTCCCTGACGAAATCGTTTCTTCCGTCGAAAAATCAAAACCACGTTTGTCCGCATCACGCGCCAAGACTTCATCGACATCCGAAGCGGCATTCGTCACCAAGCGGAGGTGCTTGCCGGCATGGCGAAGCATCTTGAACCATTCCATTGCACCGGGGTAAACAAAACTACCGCGATTGTAGAGCGTTCCATAGCCGTCAAAGCAAAAGGCATCGTAACGGTCTAGCAAATCCGCCATGTGAACATGGCGCGGTTCAGATAGGGAAACAGAACAAGGACGCTCTGCATTTCTAGGAGATTCCCGGTCGGAGCCGGGAATGACGCAGGAGCCGAGAGATGCAGAAACAAGCTTGCATGTTTCTATATCCGAGGCGAACAAGTCATGCCTCGAAGAGGAATGACAATCACGCTCAATTATCTGCTTATAACGCAGGTAGATTTCTGTTTCGAATTGTTCCATTAAAATTCGCTTTTGACCATCGACATTCGCGAGAATGACGATTCTTAAACTCTAGATTTGACTGGATCCTTCGCGATGCTCAGGATGACAATCACGCTCAATTATCTGCTTGTAACGCAGGTAGATTTCAGTTTCAAATTTATCCATAGCGATTACGCATCGCTGCGGAGAATGCCGTAGTCACGACCTTCCACGGGAATCACGAGTTGCAACTTCAAAAGCGTCTTGATGTGTTTTTCAAAAACGACCTTGAAGTCTTCACCAAGCTCTTCGTCATCGTCATGGTCAAGGTTGTACGCCACATAGCTACCGTCTGCAAAAATCGAGATGCAGCAATCCCACGTGATGTCACCTTCCTGCGGTTCCTCGTCATCTTCGCGATCCTTGCTTTCGAGCATCAAAATCGGGCGCGGAGCAGGAATCGGTTCGGCATGACCGTTTTCGAAAATAAAGTAATTGCGGCTGATGAGTTCGTGTTCCAAAGCCATTGTGCTCGGCACGCGCGCAAATTCTCCGCGCAAACGATTGATGTTTCCGAGGTCGTCTTCGTACGGGTCCTGGAAATCTTCGGGCAATACAATCTGATAATAATCAAATTGCTTTCCGCTAGCAGCGTAGTTGTCTTGCCAAGACTGAGGCGGTTCCGGACGAATCGTCAAAAAATCTTCGAACGCATCGAGGATGTCATTCAAGCGGGAATCCCAAGGTTTTTCCTTGAGTTCCTGAACAATGTCCATAAAATTCTTGAGGCTTTCTTCGCCCGTCACTTGAGTTAAATCGGCACTCGGCACACCAGTTTCATCAAATTCAATCATGCTAAAATTCCTTTTTATTTCGCAATAAATTTAGAAAAGTATCCGCAATCCAAGATGTGCTGGGAGGTGCCCGCACGGTGGCGGGCATGACAATGTAATCGGTCCTGCTCAAGAAGTCGCGACCTCATACCCCAAAGGGGCGAAGCCCCGACCTCACACCGCCTACCACTTTTCCACGGTTTTTACGGTCAAGCTCATGGCAATGTCTTTTTCGTAATACGCGGGTTCGTTGATAAAAATCGGGTAGACCGAGCGTCCATCCGGTTCACCTTCGAACAAAACATCCTTGCCATCGAACGTGCGGAAAAGCTTGTCGCCCTTCTTGAGTTCACGGTAATCGTGACCGTCCAATTCCGGGTGGATCATCGCCTGGATTGAGCCTCCGCCCTGTGGCTTCGGGTAGCCCAAGTCACGCAATTGCGTATAAACTTCAACCTCAATCGGTTCGCGCTTTTGCAATTCACCGCGATTCCATTCTTCGGCAAGTTCCAGATAACGTTTCACCAATTTTTCGGAACGTTCGAAAATTTCGGCATTCAGCGTTCCGTGCTGCTGCGGCCCAATTTCAATGCAAACATCCGCCTTCGCGACCGTTCCAAAATACGGTGAAGCGCTGCGTTCTTCGGGCTGGTAATAAATCCACGCATCCTCGAATTCTTGCGTGAGCACTGCAGAAGCCTTCATCGTGAACGGGTCACGCGTCGAAAGGATCAAGCAATAGCCCATGTTCGAGCCTGTATTGTGCACGTCCAGAATCAAGTCCGTGCGCGTGTCAGCACCCTTTGGGCCATAAAATCGATTGAGTTCACGAGCCCTGCGAAATTCATATTGCAAAGGTTCCGCCGTCACATCCAAACAAGTCTGCGAAAACGAGCGGTTCAAATCATGGTCACGGTAACGGCGGTTCAGGCGCACCGCTTCCGGGTTTGCAAGCACAACATCAACTTTCGACGATTTACAAATCGTATTGTAACATTCAGGGTGAGCCAGCCACTTTTCGACCAAACTCACGCCTGTACGTTCATTGCCATGCGTTCCGCCAGCAACGACAATCGTATTAATCTTACTCATAACCATCCATCACTTCTTCACATCTTTCTTTTTCAAACAAGAACCGCAAAGGAACATCGAGAATATAACACTTGTCACAAGGAACATAAAGATGCCCATGCAAGCAAGGTGGCCAATGCCCTGCAAACCGCGGTGTGTTGTAAAGAGGAATCCAACAAAGCCGGCAATCGTGGTCATGGAGCTAGCCATCACGTTACGGCCCGTCGTATCAAAGAGTTGACGAAGATTCATGCCTTCATTGGACTTGGAGCACCAAGAAGTGATAAAGTGAATTGTGGCGTCAATGCCAATGCCAAGCGTCATCGGAATCACAATCACGTTGTAGATGCTGATTTTTCCAAATTCAAAGAAGTAAGTCAAAGCGCCCAGCAATCCAAGCGTAAGGAGCGCACCCATGCCGAACGAGACGCCACCCGCCAAGAACATCGACGGTTTGCGGAACGAGATGATCAGCGTGAGGAAAATGACGAGCACAATAACCGAGGCCAAATTAAAGCTATCGGCCTTTACCGATTCAATCACGTCCGAAAGAATGAACTGCGAGGAGAAGGTGCGCAAGCGTTCGCCATCAAAATTCCAGTTGCCATAGCGTTCCTGAAAGCGATGCAACGCATGGGCATCCCAACTCGGAAAGTCACCGTAAATAAAGCCAATCTTACCGTAAGTGCCATCTTTTTCACGAAGCAAGTCGAGTGTCCAAGACGGGACATCTTCGGCCGAGAACGGCTTTTCCACTTGAGCCAACTTGCGAAGCGTTTGCACGTTCGTTGAATCTTCGCCTTCGGCCTTGTCAAAGACGCGCGCTTCGACTAGGTCGCGAATTTCTTCGATGACTTCAAGGCGCTTTTCCTGGGAATCCGCAGGCGGCACAAAGCTCTTGAGCGTGAGGAAGCTACCGAGCAGAGAATCTTTTTCGACATGGAGTCGAATCATCAACGTGTCATAAAGCTTGTCAAGCTGTTCGGACTTAGAACCCATCACCGCCGCAGGCGTCGAAGTCACAGCGCGGTTCGTGGCGCGGGTTACCTTGGTCGAAATTTTCTTTTCGGCAGCTGGGATTACCTTATCCGTATGAACACGGCGCAAGTTCTTCAAGTTGTGTTCAAAATCCACATGCGGAGCAAAATACAATGACACGGCGCCAAGCACAAAGCCAATCAATGCCAAACGCTTGAAAAAACCATAAATTTGCTTTTCGCTCCAAGATTTGGGCAACAGCGAATTGTTCGGAGCAGCAGGGATTCCGCCCATGCATGCCACAAATACCGGCAAAACAAGGACAGAAGTCATCATACTGAAGAGAACGCCCATCGATGCCACAATGCCGAATTCGTAGAATCCGCGGAAGTGTGCAACCAAAAGTGTAAGGAACGCGGCAATCGTCGTGAAGCTCGCCAAGATAAACGGCTTGAGCATCTTGCGCTGCGTCTCTTCGAGAACTTCTTCCAAAGAGCTGTACTTGTTCAAAAGTTTCTGCGCATTACCCAAAATGTGAATGGAATAGTCAATACCAATGCCCAAAATAATCGAGGCGACAAACACTGTAAACGGATTCAATTTGCCATAGAAAAGCGCCGTGAACGCAAGCGTCGGGAGGCAAGCGTAAAGCACAGAACCGGTCACGAGAATCGGGCCCTTCACGCTCCTAAAGAAGAACGCGGTCAAGAGGAAAATCAAGACAAGGCTAATGCCAAACGAGAAGATACTGTCGTTAGCAACTTCATCGACTTCCTTCAAGCCTTCGTAAGTACCTTCAACCGTGAAGCGGGTCGGCACCGGATATTGCTTGCTGCGGAAGTAAGCCAAAAGTTCATCGGTCTTTGCCAAAATTTTCGTCACAAATTCATAGTCGGTCGAAGGCTTAATCAACTTAGCATTCACCACGGCATTAAAGAGAATCTTGCCTGTGCTATCTGGTTTAGGGCTTCCGATCAAACGATTTTTCAAATTGTCAGGAAGGTAGGCTTTCGGATTCCATTCAGTCTTTCCACTGTCTGTTTTAGCAGTTTCCTTCTTTTTAAAGAATGCATCGAACGCCCCCACGGCCTCTTCGGGGAGGCCAAGTTCCATCGGCAAATTTGCATCAAACCAAACGCGTTCTTTTTTTGCACTCGCTTCACCATTTGCAGAATCGGCAGTTCCATCGCCCAGCAAGTCAACCACAAGCGGGCCATTCTTGCGGCCAATTTCGAGTTGCAAGTCTTCAAGGTTATCGCGGATGTTTTCAAGGTGCTTGACCGGGAGGTACAAAAGCGCATTGTCCTTGAAGAACTGATTATCGTTATCCACCTGTGTCGAGACGAAATCCCCTTGCCAATTTTTGTGGATGTAATTCTGAATCGAATCTTGCAAGGCGGCAGCAAGTTCCACGCTTTCGCTCTGAATAGCAATCATGAAGCGGTCGGTACTGCCGAAACGCTCGTAAGATTCTTCGAGAGCCTTTACACTCGGCGTATCTTCGGGCAATAGGTGCGAAAGATCGGCATCCAGTTTGAGCCCCGGCTTCACAAGAATCGGGAACGCGAGGAGGAGCGCAAGGAAAATATAGAATGCTAAAGCCGCATACTTATGACGGCAAATGAGAGGGATATACCACTGCGAGAATTTTTCCGCAAACGATTTTTTTGTATTCATGCGTAGAAATATATTAATAATCTTACAACATACGCACATCGCCATCGGCAAATTCCGACGAACTGCCTAAAAACAGGACTAGTGGGGCAACATATTGTCGTTGCGCAAAAGCGAACGCAAAACTTTGCTAGCCCCAACAGCATGCGACTTCCACGTAAGCGACAAGGAATCCGAAACGTGCTCAAATGAGCCATTCTTTCCTTTATACACTTCGTCAGATTCCAAGCCACCCGTCAACACAAAATCACGAAAACCGAGATAGTAAGCATTTTGAGTATAAAATAGCGCGGGTTGCTCCGCCGGGCGTTTTTCGGTAAGCAAGTCATAACCCCAGAAATGGTTCGGAGCACGCACTTGCGCCAAATCCAGAATCGTGGGGCCAATGTCCAGCTGCGAGGCAACATCTTCGCGGATCTCAAGACCTTTAAAGAGCGAGGTATCCGCAGAGAAAATCCCCATGAAAATTTGCGCAGCCGAAACACCAAGCGGTTGCGGCACCTTGTAATCAATGGAATCCACAGGCGTATCGTGGTCACCAAGAATCACGACAACCGTACGGTCAAAATCAGGCCTTGCATAAAGCGCTTCGAAAAAGCGGCCCATTTGCGCGTCCGTATAACGTAATGCGTTCTTGAAACGCACCATCGCATCTTCGGGTTTTGCTGCGTAACTGTCCGGGTAACCATAAAACGGAATATGCGTTGCAATCGTATTGGCTGCTAGGAACCAAGCGCTATCCGTTGGCATAGTCTTGAGTAGTTTTATCGCTAAATCCATCCCGAGACTGTCAGACGTTCCCGGAATTTTCGAGTCCTCAATAACGCGCCAGTTGTCGCCATAAAAGCGTTCTACAAAAGGCAACGTGTGGTCAAAAACAGGATTTGAAACAGTCATGTACGCACGATGATAATTTGTCAGATATTCCTGGAAACCTTTGAAATGGTTCGAGGCATAGAACGCCGGCACATCGCGATTCGGGTGCGATGGGAATCCAAGGTAAGTCGAAGTTGTTCCACGAACAGTCGGATAGCTACCGCTGAACGCATTCTTGAACCAAAGCCCGCCCACATTCGCCATTTTCCACAAGTTCGGAGCAAGCGACGTATCACCTTCGAGCATTTTATTCAGCACACGGCCTTTATAAGATTCTCCGAAAATGAAAACGATATTGTACGGTTTTGTCGCCTTGTATTCATGCTTCGGAGCATTACGGTAGCCAGGGAATTTCGCATCTAGACGAGCGCCTGCAAAATCAGCCGGCAAAAAAGCATCGAGGTCATGGACAAGTTCATCCGTAATAGAATAGCCATCACGGAAAAATTCAAAAGTTTCAAGCCCTGCAATATGCAACACAGGTGCAGTCAGCGTCCATTTTCCAAGTGTAAAGCGCCAATCGATTTGAAAAGGAAAATTAGTAACGCCACGCGCACCCACAATGAACAAGATCAATGGAATCACAGAAAGAGTTGCTCCCGAAGCGAGCATGGTCAAAGGAATTCTCTTATCCGACAACTTTGCAATGCGCAATTCCATCATCGTCATGCGTTTTTTCCGAATCGAATACGTCACGCAAAAAGCAATTCCACCCGCCAGAATCAAGAACACAAGCCCAATCCAGAGAACCGTGCCAACGACATCGCCACCGAGAGTCGAAACTGTAGTCTCATCCGTAATATTCGAAACATGAAAATAAGTACGTATAAATGAATAAGAAAGACGTTGGTGATTAAAGCGGAAAATTTCGTAGTCCGCAATCGCAAAGAAAAAATAGACGACATAAAAAACAGCTAGTGCGCGAGGACTCTTCAAGAACGTAAAGATGGAAGACATCACAAAGATAGCGCCATACGCCATAAAAACTTGCCAAATCGTTTTGCCAGCAAACATTTCGGACATCGAAAGTCCAAGCGGATCCGGCAAAGCGTAAAACAAAACAAGCATCACCGTTTGTAACAATAAAGCCACAGACGTAATCAGGATAAACGGATTTTTCAAGAGCTGTTTAATCATCGTAACCAACTAAAAAGAACCGAACCGAAATATAAAAAAGTTCGTCAAAACGCGAGAGCGTTCACCCAATAGCAAAATGCGGTTATTGCCGAAAGCGGAGTCATCACATATTTTTCTTTTTTACTCTTCGAAGCGAGATTGGCAAGACAGTTCATCGTCAAATAAACAGCCAAGGCAATCCCGATAATCTTTGTGACTTTATGCGAAAACCATAAGGACATATAGCCACCGAGCTGCAAAAGCACAATGGCAAAGAAAACTTGCAAAAGCAACTGCACCGCAAGAACAATGCGCAATTTAGCAGGAAAAACTTTAAATCGGCCACCCAAGGTAAACGCACCTAATGGCGCCCCAAGAATCAAGGCAACGCTCATCACAACGACAAGCAATAGTAAAACAGCACCGATTATTGCAGTCATAAAAACCTCCAAGAATTAGTTTAAATATAACTTCAAAGCAAGGACTTATTAGCAGTCAACTAGAGACTCATAGATGTTTTGTCAATGGAAGTTTTCACCCCAAGAGGGACATTCCTATGTTTTCGAGGTATTTTATTATTACGTGCTGTAACCTAAAAAAATCTGGAGTCGCAATGAGTGTGTTTTCAAAAATATTTAAGGCTTTGACATTTGTCCTTGCGGTATCGACATTTTCTTTTGCGGGCATAGCCGATGGGGCCGCCAAATTCTTGGGCAACACGACCACTTTGGGCGAAATTCCCGATAATTTTGGCACTTACTGGAACCAGATAACCGCCGAGAACGAATGTGTTTGGGGCTATGTCGAAAAAACGCGCGGCGAATACGACTGGACCGGATGCGACCTCGCCTATAACTGGGCAAGAAAGAACAAAGCGATTTTTTCGTTTCACACCCTGTTGTGGGGTTCGCAAAATCCGCAGTGGTTAAGCAAGCTCGACGTTGACGAAACCAAAAAAGCTTGGACAGCTTGGATCAACGCCGTTAAGGAACATTATCCCGACCTCGAAATGATTGAAGTGGTCAACGAGGCCGTCAAAAACGGCAACAGCTATCATTCCAGTTTTTCCAGCAATAAACTGATTGAGGCGCTAGGCGGCGATAGCGGCAACTACGAATTTGTGGTTGCGGCTTTCAAGATGGCACGAGAACGCTGGCCAGAAGCCATTCTGATTTACAACGACTACAATACCATCCAATGGCAAAAAGTAGAGGGCATCGACCTTCTCAAGAAAATAAAGGCACAGGGGGCGCCAGTTGACGCTTACGGAATGCAGTTCCACGAAACAACCGCACAAGGGAGCGGCAAACGCAAGTGCTTGCATTTCTCCGTCCTCAAACGCGCACTTAACGATGCACACGAACAAACAGGCCTTCCCATATACATTACACAATACGATGTCGGAGACAAGGACGATAATCTTCAGAAAAAATGCTACATAGAGCATATTCCGCTCTTGATGGAAACAGAATACGTGAAGGGCATTACCCTTTGGGGCTACATTTACGGCAAAACTTGGCTTTCTTGTAACGGTTTGGAACAAGGTTGTTCCGGCCTTATCAAAGACGGAGTCGAACGGCCGGCATTGACTTGGCTCAAGGAATATTTCAAGGATTCGAGAGTTCGTCGCTATATGCTAGGCCTTGCCAACGGTGCAGAAAAACGTCTAGGTAATGTCATTGTCGATGGTCAATCCTTTCCCGAAGATTATGAGGACTACTGGAATGAAATTACAACGGATAACGCGTGCACATGGATTGCCGTCGAAAAGGAACGCGGCAATTACGATTTTTCAAAATGCGACGCCGTTCATCAGTGGACTGTTTTAAATCGATGGGATACTCGCATGCCCTTCAAGTTCCGCAATCTGCTGAAAGGGACGCATTTGCCACATTGGCTGAATGGGCTCGACGTGAACGAAACCAAGGAAGCCATTACGGCTTGGTTTGACGCCGTTGCCAAGCATTATCCCGAAATTTACCAGATTGAAGTTGTCGATGGAGCCGTCCGTAATAGCACAGGTCACTATCATTCCGGATTTGAAGCCTACAACAACGTAATTGAGGCTCTCGGCGGCGACGATGGCGACTACAAGTTTGTGGCCACGGCCTTCAATATGGCTCGTAAACGCTGGCCTTATGCGACCCTGATTTACAACGATTATGACGAAATGCGTTGGGAAAACGATCCGACGGTTAATCTCATTCTGAAACTTCAAGAACAAAATGCGACAATAGATGCATTTGGATTGCAGGCCGCAAACTGGATGATCCAAGGTTCAGGCCCTGAGATAGAGTGCATTGCCGGGAGTAAAATACGGGACGGCATTCAAAAAATTTACGACAAGATAAAGATTCCCTTGCTCATTACAGAATACAGCATCGGTACGGATGATGACAACCTTCAGAAGGCTTGCTTTGCAGAACATATTCCCGTTTTCATGGAATCGGAATATGTTGCGGGAGTCACTCTCTGGGGCTACATTTACGGGGAAACGCCGCGGATGAACCCCACAAATACAGGCCTCATCAAAGATGGAAAAAATCGCCCTGCTATGGACTGGCTTGAACAATATTTCATTAAGCACTGGGCAGACAGCAAGAACATGTATTCTAGCGGCATTCCGACACACCCGCTAGACTCGTTAGATTCAATCGCTCTGGAAAATCCAAATGCAATTGACCGAAAAATCGATAACAAGATTCGCCTAGAGCAGAACACGCTCCAAAATTACGATGTGTTTGACGTGCAAGGAGTGCGCTTGGGCAAGCTCTCGGCATACGGCTTTAGCGAAGCCACAGCCAAGCTCAAGTCCGTCAGTGCCGCGAAACCCTCGGGCATATACTTTTTGCGAAGCCAAGCCTCCGGAAAGATGAAAAGCGTTAGAGTTGCGAGGTAGGAAAATTGACCGTGAACTGCAATGAAAGCCTTCTGCTGCGGGAGTGTCATTCCCGGCTTGACCGGGAATCTCCTTCTAAAAACTTAAAAACCTCGGCAGTTTAATGCCGAGGCCTTTATTTACGAGCTTTTTCCACTAGCGTGGAGCGGGCTATACTCGCATCGCTCCGAAAAAATATACGTTCTAATCAACGTTATTCCAGTCAAGATAAAGCAGAAGAAATTTCGGCATAAATTCACCATCCCTATATCTATACGATTTTACCGAATCAAGTAATATAGACATGCCTGTTTCTGAAGCGACGCGCTCACATTTTGCCGAATATTTTTCATAAATCGGATTTTTACCGTATTTAGTTTTCTTATAACCAGTTATCTTCCTTGGCGGATTAAAAGAGCAACCCTTTATATTCACCTTCGAAACTTTAGAACGCCCTTTTTCATCGAACCCTTTGGGCATTGTCGCGTTAACTGTTATTTCTACATTCCCTATATCTGAATTCCAATATTTAACAACACCATCTATTTCCCCCCAATTGTTTAATGGGATATAAACTGTTTCATCATTTGTTTTTATAGACACCGATTTAATACGACCATTTTGCAATCTTGCTTCATATTTTTCTTTTTCATCTCGACAAGAAGGGCCAACGTCAAAATCAGATATAGATATGATAGGCATACATTCAAGATATTTTGCAGAATTTTTATTTCCATTTAACAGATAAATTATATCACGAACAACAGATGGTTTCAATTTCGAATCAGTTCCATCAAGAAACTCAATGTGATACCCATTTTTATCAAATAGTACTTTATAAATATTACCGTATATAAAGAAACCGCTAGAAGTTCCATCGTTTATAAATTTTCTATAAACTATATCCATATTATGCGGGTTTATCCCAGTCTCTTTTCCCTCTTTAATTTTTTTATCTTTTATGACTAATTCCGACACAATAATGGAAAAAATGTCATCACTAGAATACAAAGGATACATACATGTCATATTCCCATTTTTTCGAGGAAGTTTCATCAAACTATCCATTTCAACAATATACGAATCCTCCCCTGATACAAAAGAACATCTAGACATAGTTTTGTATTCATCATCATAAGAGCGGCTTGATTTTAATTTTTCACATAATCTTTCAACGCTATCTTTAATCGATACATACTTATCAAGAACCGCATTTAAAGAAATATCAGAACGCGCTGAATAATTTTCTCTATATTCACTTAAATAGTCTATCGCCAGGCTTAACGAATGTCCTGATTCATATTCAGCCTTAGCCTTTTTTATGATTTCAGATACAGGCATCTTATTTTTGTTTAAACCGTCTTCAGCGTCAGCGGTGTATTTTCCTTGCGGAAAATTTTTTAAATAATATCCATATAACCCTCTTATACTAGCATTATCCCAATAGTTTTTTTCCAAAGAGTCAAGAAAAACTTTATATACATCTTTTGAAAAAACCTTTTCATTGCAAGTTTTTTTGATTGGTTCAATGCCCTTCTTTATTTCTCCTCTACCAAAATACTTTAGCAAAGCAAAACATTTATCAGGTATTTGTCCATGAATTTGAATTTCCCTTTCTATAAGAGGCTTCCATTTCGACGAAAACGATGATAAAGGATCTTTGATTTCATTTAGATAGTTTAAGTATTCGGTTAATGAAATGTTTTCCGTTCTATTTGAAACAAAATTTTGGTTTATCGATCCTCCCCAAAAAGCACCCATTGATTTTTCACTTCTTTCCTGGACTTCTTTTATCCTTTTGTATTCATTATTTAATTCATCGCTTAACTTATAAAAATAACCTTTCCCATCAAAGCCCCGTCCATATTCACCATCTCTGTCATTTGACAACAAAAAAGACCAAAACTGGCGTTTGGGGGACCATTGCTTATAACTGTGTAAGGCATTGATATTTCCAAAAAGGGCGTTGGCATAGTCTTTTGCATAACCATCTCCATCACCATAATATTCATTAAAATGTTCGTACCATTTATTTGAACTGATATCATACCGGGTGCAAAATGTTAAAAAATCCCTATATTTATTCCAGAAAAGCACTGTTGCTATGACAATATTCGGACTTTCACTTACACTAAGTGGATTATCTCTTTGAAAAACCGAATCCGTTGTGACCGCAAGTTGTACGCAAAAATCTTTTTTATAACTATTTATGGAATTACTTTTATACCATTCCGCTAAAAATTCGTCACCAGATTTTTCCATTCCCCAAAAGCACGCTCTTGTCCTTCCTTGACAATTGGAATAACATCTCTCATTAGCGCATTCATGAAAGCAACGCGGCCAATCACCACTGTTAATAACTAAACCGCTAGAATCCTTTTCAAAGCACCGATCTCTTGCAGCAAAAGCAGCAATTGTAATCATAAAGATTGTCAATAGAATTTTTTTCATAATAATTCTCCATTTTAAGTTTGACATTCAGGAGACTCCTTTATTGGTTATAATTATTTCGTTTTGCGCTTTGCGGGCATATCAAATAAGATTTTAAATGCAGCAAGGAATTCAAAGGCATCAGAGTATGTCCAAATAGAAATAATTGCCTGACTAGCATTCCATTCTCCTTTAGAGTCATAACTGATAAATTTCACAATGTAATGATCCTTACTCCATTGAAAATGAAACTCTACAGAATGCCATCGCTTTGAATAAATGCAAAAAGATTTGGGATTATCATCAAATCCATAACCGTTTTCTTTAGCAACGGCCTGAAAAATTTGATGTATCTTTTCACATAAATCATCAATTTCTTTCTTTTTACTAGCCATAACAGCCTCCATTGTTTACACCTATGGAGTCAACCCCTGCAAAACAGCAATGAGCCTTGCCAAATTTGTATGGATACAAAAAAGGCGTAGATCGTTGCGGTTTACCTAGATGAGGCTCTGCAATGCCTGTATTCGATAAACGCAAACGACCCACGCCCCAAAAGGGCTGTTGCCTTTTGGTTATACGACCAAAGACCGACCAAGCAGTCGGCACAGCAAACTGAGATACACCGCAAAACGGCATACCTGCGTGAGCGTTCGCCTTGTCCTCGAATACTTGAAATTTGCAGATTTCATCTAGAGAACAAGAGCTAAACTCTCTAATATGTCCATTCTAAAAAATAACTTAAAATCAAACCGAGTTCAAAGAAAATTTACAGGAGCGTTCGTTTTTGTGACAAAAATGGCGTTTTTGAGCCAAATTGCAAAGGTAAAGTGTAATCCGACTTGGAAGAAAGGCAGACGCAGGATGGCTACATAGCACCCCATTGACCTCAAAAAACGAAAAATGTATATTATGGGTGGAGGTCTCATCATGGATAAGGAATACATGAAAATGCTGCTCGAAATGCTTAAACAGACTCCTAAAACCAAAGAGGAGGCTATAGAGCATTTGCAGAAAATCGGAGTTCTGGACCGTAAAGGCGAACTCGTCAAATCCCATTGAGGAAATTTGCCATGTTGGAATCCAGACCGAACCTGTATGTCGGCTACCATGGTTGCAGCGAAAAACATGGTGAAGAATATTTACGTCTAGGTACTCGAAAGAAAATCCACATAAGCGAATCTGATTACGAATGGCTTGGCAGGGGTTTCTATATCTGGGAAAACAATTATACGCGTGCATATGAATGGCGAGCCAAGGAATACAAGACAACCGAGAAGCCTTTTGTTATCGGAGTCATTTACTCGCTTGACGAATGTCTCGATTTGACAGACTCCAAATATCTCGACCTCGTATCTCAAGCATATGCAAGCCTAAAAACAGCATTCGACACAGCACACAAGCCCCTTCCTGTAAATCAGGAATTCAACAAACATAAGTCATCGGGCATTCGAGGTAAACGCTTATTGGATTTTGCAGTTTTGGAAGAACTGCATAGCACAATGGACAATCCTAATTCACAAAACAAATTCGATCCTTGGGTTCGCAAAGACGGGAAAGTGGTCAAGCCATTTGACACTGTTCGCTCTGCGTTTTACGAAGGCGAATCAGTTTACAAAGGTGCGACATTTCAAAAAAAGAATCACATTCAAATTTGTATCAAAAACCTCAACTGCATTAAGGGATTTTTCCGTCCGTTGGACATGAAATAACTCTCGAGAAATCATAAACTTTACTATAGAGTCCTTGGTTGGTGAATGTCGGCTCTATGCCGTGTGTTTCTTTGGAAACCTAGCCGCTGAAGGAATTTTTTTTGCCAAAAAACCTTAAAAATAAAAATGTCTCCCCTGAGGCACATCAACGAGAGGTGCAAGGAGTCCATATACCCATTCGCCATAACACGCAGGAGCTTGATGGTTCAACCGTCAAAAGGTATATTTTAAAAGGATATTCAACCGGAGTAAGGTATGCTTGATGTTTGCGAATGCATAAAACCCGACTCATATGTCAGTTCCAACATTGACAATGTTATGACCTTTAATCTGCTTAAAATCATTCAACTATCCGAACGAGATGTCCAAGCCGGAAGAACGGAATCAGCAACATCAGCATTCCAGGAACTAAGGCAGAAATACAATGTCGCAAGATGACGTTTACAATGTAATTGTATCTCGATTCACAAAAAAGATTTCTATTGCAAAAAGACGCAGGCTCGAATAAGTCTGCGTCTTTTTCTTTTGGGGCGGGGTAAGCCAGGCGTTACAGAAACCCCGGCGACTCGACCATAGCCATGCGAGCATGGCTGCGGCACTCGCCTTGCATGGTTTTGCGGGTGCGGCGACGGAGCACCCGTTGTGAGCCTAGAGCGACTCGTATTAACGAGTCGTGTAGGCGACCTTTGACCACTTAGTGCTTTAGCACTTATGTGGGCATGGCGACCTTTAGGTGGGAGTGAGACGTTAGCCGAACGGTCTTTAGAGAGGGTTGCGGAAGACCCGACGACTTTTTTGCGCATAAAGGAGGTGCCCGCTCGATGGCGGGCATGACATGCCGCTTTTTGCATTTGAATGTCGGGGCTGAAGCGAGGGGGATACTTCCCCCTTCATAATAGGTTACAGGATAGACTCTATAGAATTTTATTTCTTTAGGCAGCGGACGAGTTTCGCGCCTTTTTTGTTGTATAAGTCGGAACCATTTGTTTTATTGTACATATCAAAATAATAATAGTTACCCTTATTGCCAGTAGAGCTACTCATCCAAAAATCATCTCGGCTAGTCCATTTGTATTTTCCATCAGAGGTACGGAAACCAGAACCTTGTATATAAAGCCGATCAATATTACCGCTTACAGCAGACCATTCGCTTTCCGTAGGGAGGCGCCAGCCGCTAGGACAAGCCTTTTGAGCGGCCTTCCATGTATAAAAGCGACCTTTCGATGAACAATACGATTCTGCATTCGTATAGCACCAGCTTTCTTTTGTCTTAAAATCTAAACTTTGAGCCATCCACACAGTTCCACCAATATTTGCAACCTTATATGATTTCAAATCGCGGGGGTCATGGAACACAACATTCGCAGCGGCAAGACTGTCATCCTTGACGCAACGGACAGAGTACCCTGCAGTCTTTCCAAAAACGGGTGTTCCATACGTTTTCATATTTGACAGCAAGCCCCATTCAAAAGCTTCTTTTTCATCTGATTCAGTAGAAGTCCAAAAATCGCCGTTACTACCAAGCCCACCAAATACAGTGTCCGTACCATCAAAGGAGCGAGAACCTGCCAAAAGCCCAGCAAAACCATATTCATCTTTAAAATTGCAATAAGCACATGCTGCAGCCAGGCCATCCTTTTTTCTATCTACACCTTCAAACAAGTCTTGCCACTCTGTTGCTTCAGGGAAATGCCGCCCTTCCGGGCAAACGCCACGAACGGGGTAAATCGGAGTACACTTTTTTCCTTTGCCACACCCTTTTGCGTTATTCGAAAAAGTTCCGGCACTATCCATTGCGGCAGATCATGAGTACAGACGTCAATACTGAGCGCAATTGCGTTTATCATTATCATAGCACCAGGAGTTTCCAATTAGTCCCGGAGCAGCAATGGTATCGCCATAATTCAAGTTTTGCGCCATCCAGACCAGGTTTCCAATTTTCACAAATTTATATGTAGCGCCATCTCTGGAATCCACAAACGTATTTGGGGCTTGAGCAGTGGCCTTTGCTTGAGAATTAGCCATCGTTCGAGATTCCTGTTTTTGGGGTTCCGCGGCAGGGACTTATTTTTCAGTTTGCTTTTGTTTTCCCTTGCTTAATGATTTTAAAAGGCCCTTCAACGACGACTTGGCGCAAGCCGGTTCAGCAACAAGCATAAGAACCGTAAGAAAGAATGCAACCCTATTCAATTTTATCATATTCATTTAACTATCCCATTGGATGGATATACCTATCCGGTTCACTTTCACCACAAATGTAAATAAAAAGGAGATTCCGCATCAGTCCCGTCTGATGTTTAAAACTTTAAACAATGAGGGCTTTAAATAGTCAGTTCACAACCTTCAACGTCGGCCGCGGTACTAAATCATTTTGTTTTTTTTCGCTCCTAACGGTAATTCACTTTAAAAAGCTATTGAGAAAACGAGTCCCGCAGTTCCTAGGGCGAGAAGTCCTAAACCTATGACAGCACCTTTTTCGAATTTATCGCGTGATGCAGGTTCGTCTACACCGAAAGAGTACACCAAAGCCATGAGTCCGCCGAACATTAATATTGGCGACATTGCTCCTGTTGCGACTTTCCAGCTATTGTCCGATGTTGTATCAGATGTTTCTATACGTGATTCCACAGTCTCGTTTACTTTATTTATAGTTATCGATGGCGAATCCAGGGATATTGCAAACGCGTTTGAAATAATCAGTGTAAGGCAAAGAAGTAATACCGACAAAAGTTTCATATAAACAATATAACATAATGTGAGCTCCTCTCTTGATTGTGGTGTAGATTTATGGACGGAAAATGCGTGCGTCTAGAATTTTAGCGAATCGACAGCCCGCGTCTTGTCAACATTCCATTAACAACACAAAAGTTCAACTTCCCCCCCTCCTATATAAAAAACCGTACTTTTTGCCCTAATGAGCACTACGATTTTTTTTGCCAGGATTTTTTTTCTAAATTTCGAGCCATGAATCAAGAAACACCCGATACTACTCTAGGTTTATCTAACGTCAATCACCTAGAACGACTTTATGACGGCTGGTTCCTGGATTACGCCAGCTATGTGATTTTGGACCGTGCAGTCCCGTATTTTGAAGATGGACTGAAGCCTGTCCAGCGCCGTATTTTGCATTCCATGTTCGAAAACCACGATGGTCGTTACCAGAAGGTAGCAACGATTGTCGGTCGAACGATGGCTTACCACCCGCATGGTGACGCCTCCATCGGCGATGCTCTTGTGGGCCTCGGTCAGAAGAATTTGCTCATCGACACCCAGGGTAACTGGGGCAACCCCTACACGGGCGACCGCGCTGCCGCCCCCCGTTATATCGAAGGCCGCCTCACGCCGTTCGCTGTTGATGTCGTGTTCAACCCCGAAACAACGGAATGGATCCCGAGTTACGATGGCCGTAGCGAAGAACCGGTCACGCTCCCGGTCAAGTTCCCGTTGCTTTTGGCTCAGGGCGTCGATGGTATCGCAGTCGGTCTTTCGACTTCCATCCTCCCCCACAACTTCCGCGAACTCTGCGAGGCTAGCATCGCCTGTTTGCGCGGCAAGAAGTTTACGCTTTACCCGGACTTTTTCACGGGCGGCATTATCGACGTGTCGGACTACAACGACGGTCAACGCGGGGGCAAGGTCAAGGTCCGCGCGAAGATTGAAAAGGTCGATAACAAGACGCTCGCCATCCGCGAAATCCCGTACGGCACCACGACCGTGAGCTTGATTGAAAGCATTGTCAAGGCAAACGACAAGGGCAAAATCAAAATCAAGCACGTGGACGACAACACGAGCCAGGGCGTCGAAATTCTCGTACACTTGCAGCCGGGGACGGACCCGCAGGTGGCCATTGACGCGCTTTACGCCTTCACGGACTGCGAAAAGTCGCTTTCGCCGTGCACATGCGTCATTATTGACAAGCACCCGAAATTCGTGGGCGTCTCGGATATTCTCAAGCTGAACACGGAACATACCGTGAAACTTTTGGAATGGGAACTGGCCAACGAGCTCAAGCACCTCGAAGACAAGTGGCACATGACCACGCTCGAAAAGATCTTTATCGAGAAGGAAGTCTACGAGGTCATCAAGAAGGCCAAGGACCGTGAACAAATTATCCGTCTCGTTCGCGAAGGACTTACGCCGTACCTCAAGCGCCTGCACCGCAAAGAAGTTACAGACGAAGAAATCGGCAAGCTCATCGAAATCCCGATCCGCCGTATAAGCCATTACGACCGCGAAAAGGCCGACCAGCTCTTGAAGGAACTGGAAGAGAGCATCGCAACCTGCAAGTACAACCAGGAACATATCATTGACTACGCCGTGAACCACTTCAAGAACATCTTGAAGAAGTATGGCGAAGGCAAGGAACGTCGCACGCAGATTGCCGAATTCGGTAAGGTGAACGCTGTACACGTGGCGCTTGCAAACCAGAAGCTCTACGTGAACCGCAAGGAAGGTTTCGTGGGTACCGGCATGAAGAAGGAAGAATACCTCTTCGACGTGTCCGAATACGATGACTTGATCGTGTTCAAGGCCGACGGTAGCTTCAAAGTCGTGAAGGTCAGCGACAAGGACTTTGTCGGTAAGGACATCATCCTCGTTGAAAAGTTCAACAAGGACGACGAACGCCATATCTATAACGTCATCCACCAGGATGGCAAGGACGGCTACGCTTACATCAAGCGCTTCAACGTCGGTGGCGTGACCCGCGACAAGGATTACTACATGGGCAAGAACAAGCCCGGTAGCAAGATTCTTTACATGTCGAGCAACATGAACGGCGAAGCCGAAGTCGTGGAAGTCATCTTGAAGCCGCGTCCGCGTATCAAGCTGAACTTTGAAGTGGACTTTAGCGAAGTCGAAGTCAAGGGCCGTGGCGCACTCGGCAATATCGTTTCGAAGTACCCGGTCAAGACGGTCAAGAGACTCCGCAAGGGCGTTTCGACGCTTGGCGCAAGAGTGCTTTACTTCGATGCTCCGAGCGGTATCGTCTCGACGCAGAAGAAGGGCGATTGCCTCGGTGAATTTGGCGAAAACGACAAGTTGCTCATCATCAAGCAAGATGGTAGCGCACGCGTGCACAACATGGCAGACCCGATTCTCGTGGGTTCGAACATCAAGTATCTGCACAAGTACGACCCCGCACAGGTCTTTACGGTACTTTACTTCGAAGGCTCGAATTTCAACTACATGGTCAAGCGCTTCAACCTCGAAGGCTGCCCCATGACGACGGAATTCAGCGTGGTCTCTGACCACAAGGACACGAAGCTCATCGAGCTCTTTGCAACAGATGACGCCCGCGAACTGATGGAATACCAGGTGGGTCGCGAAGTCCAGAAGGAAGAACTTGACTTGACGGAAATTGCGGAAGTCAAGGGCTACAAGGCTCTCGGCAGCAAGTTCACCGCCAAGAAGATCAAGCGCGTGAGCCGCATTTCGCCGGCAGACCCGTTTAGCGACGGAAGTGGCGAAGGCGACGCAAGCGAAAGCGAAGACCCGAGCTTGTTCTAGAAAAGAAAGCTCCGCTTTGATGTCATGCCCGCCTCCGTGCGGGCATCTCCTTTTTTAGGACGAGAAGGTGATTCCCGATTAAATCGGGAATGACAATTCGAGGGGGCTCGCAATGACGGAATTAATGAATTATGCCCCGCAGAAGCGGGGCATTTCTTTTTACATTCAATAAAGGGCGCTATTTAAAATCTCTATTCATTAGAATCTCGATCCACCCACCCCAAATAAACTTTCAAATAAAATCGCGGTCCCCTTTTAAGTTCGTATGTATTCGTAACCACATAAGCATACGATGCAGAAACTCTTAAAACCATAAAATTAATGTTCAAATCAGCATGTGGTCTGAAATAGAATTTACGACCGGGACTAAAAGCAAACCAATCCATCTTATAACCAGCACTCACCGATACAGGAATCCAACCCTTCCAAAAGAAATATTCCACGGTTGGATTCAACAAGAACAAAGTCCAAAAAAAGCTATTCATCAGAATATCGTCATCATGGCGGCCTTCACCACGTAACACAACAAACGGAAGGAAAGCAAAAGAAACAAACGAGTTTATCCCTGATACTCTATGGTCAAAATGACTCGTATCACTTCTATCCGAAATCATGTGGTAACTAAATACATCAGCATTCAGATAAAGATTTTTCCCAACCGGAATTCCACCTTCCAAGGTCATACTAAAATCTTCATTATAAACAGCTTTATCATTGACATGATCAGTCCACCCTGCACCTTCACCTCCAAAAAAAAAATCCATCAGCAAAAGCATGGGAACAGAAGAATATCAAACAACATAGAATCACTATTCGACGCATAAATCATACCCTCCAAAATTTCAATACAAGATACTGTTAAAGAATATCTCTGTTCAAGAGTTCGCCGTGACTGAGTTCCAAACGGCGGAAGGGGCTGTTCAGATAAAAGTCCGGATTATGCGTTGCCATGAGGATGGTCGTTCCGCGGGCATTGATTTCCTTGAAAATGCAGAAGACTTCTTCAGCGTTTTTCGGGTCCAAGTTACCGGTCGGTTCGTCAGCCAAAAGCAAATACGGGTTGTGCACCATCGCACGGGCAATCGCCACGCGCTGCTGTTCACCGCCCGAGAGCGTGTAAGGCATTGCAAAGCGCTTTTGGCTAATGCCCACGAGCGCAAGCGCATCAAAAACCGCACCGTTAATCTTGTTACTCGGAGTCCCCACAATGCGGAGTGCAAGCGCTACATTTTCAAAAACGTTCCGGTCCGGCAAAAGTTTAAAGTCCTGGAAAATAATTCCCATCTTGCGGCGGAGCGCCTGGATTCTATCGTCCGGAGTATTCTTGCTATCGTACAGAACATTGTCCGAGAACTTGACCATCACCTGGCCGCCACGCAATTCATCCGGACGTTCGTCCATATAAATTAAGCGCAAAAGCGTTGATTTTCCAGCGCCAGAATGCCCCGTCAAGAAAACAAACTCGCCCTTGTTTATACGGAAGGTGACGTTGTTCAACGCCTTCCAGTTGGCTTCGTAAGATTTCGTGACGTGGGTAAAATGAATCATATTATTCCGTCATTCTGATTTCGACAAGGACTTCTTTGCGCCACTTTTTGATAAGCCTTTCGAGCTTTTCATTTTCCAAGTGCGTTGCAGCCATGAGTTCAATTTTGCCGTAATCTTCTTCGAGCGTGAGTTCGCGCACCTGACGAGAATCATCCAAACGGAACAAGTGATAAGCACCGTCAATCATGACCGGTTCCGAAATTTCACCAACACTTAAGTTAGCAACCGGATCTACATAAGCGGGTTCCATTTCGTTACGCTGGAACCAGCCAAGCAAGCCTCCCTGGAAGTTGCTGGACTTGTCTTCACTAAACTTCTTAGCGGCCGTTGCGAATTGTTCCTTTGTCGTAATAGCTTTGCGGAGCGAATCGGCGAGCGCCACCACAGCCGCAGTATCCTTTGCCGTCGGAATTGTGCGCAAGAGAATTTGTGCAGAACGCACGCCATCTTCTTTACGGCCAATCACACGGGCAATGTGCCAACCCAAGTCCGTCTTGACCGGAGTCGAAGCATAGTGACCATTCTTCAAACGAGCGATGGCCTGTTCGAAAGCCGGGTCCAAAAGGCCGCGCTTGAAATAACCGAGGTCGCCGCCCTTTGCAGCAGAGCTGTCCTGCGAGTGGTTCTTGGCCAAAAGTTCAAATTTGATACCGAGGTTCAAGCTATCAATCAAGGTTTCGGCCACATGCTTCACGGAGTCCACAATCATGGAATCCGGTTTCACAGGAATCTGGATGTGGCTGAGCAAAACGCAGTTGAACTGGCGCGGGAGCGAATCCTTGTAATCCTTGTAGAACGCATCCACTTCTTTTTTGGTCGGGTGAATGGTGCCCACGTGGAGCTGACGCACACGGGAAATTTCCATATGCGTGCGGATTTGCTTACCAAGCTGTTCACGGTACTGGATCATAGAAAGGCCAAGTTGCGCACGAACAGCCTTTTCAAGAGTCGCCATGTCGATTTTTTGGCTTGCGGCAATCGACTGCAAATGAGCAGTCACACGCTGATCCACTTCGGCTTCCGTAATCACAATCGAGTCGCGGTCAATGCGGCTGAGCAAAACTTTTTCTTCAATCAAGCGGTTCAGAACAGCTTCTTTCTGTTGCGCTTCCGTCATGTTCGAAGCTTCAGGCGTATCCTGGAACCTGTAAAGGTTGTTCATAAACTCCGAACGCATAATCGGCTTGCCATCGACAACAGCAGCAATGCCTTCCATCAACACCGGATCGGCAAAGCAAGCAGTACACAGGGCAAAAACTAAAGAGGCAATACGATTCATTATTTTTCCTTTTCACTAAGTACGTTCATCTTCGTAATTATGGGAATACCCGTTTTCCATTCGTCCTTGAGGCGCTTCAAAACGACGTTCTGGTGTTCCATCCAAGCTTGCATGGAAACATCTTCAATCACCTCATCAAGCGGACGCGCGTCAGCGGAATCAAGACGGTTTGTAATCACCGCAATCTTTGCAGCGCCGTCGCAAACTTTCATCGGCGTAATACGCCCAACAACAGCCTTATGAATCGACGGAATCATGCACGGATCCGGCGTTTTATCGACAGCATCGAATTCCCTCATGCGCTTTACCAATCGGTGATTCGGCGGAATCGATTCAAACTTGGTGTTCTTGAATTCCTTGTAATAAAGCACAGAAGACTTCCAGTCGCCAAACGAAAGAATCGCGCCCGAAACTCTTGTCTTTCCGTTCAAATAAAGATTCTTGTTCTTATGATAAAAGTCAATTTTTTCGCCGTCGCTCACCATCATCGTATCGAGGAAGGTCTGCATGTAGTAATCGGCTACAATTTTACGCTTCGTACGTTCGAGCATGCGGATTAGCGCAGAATCATTGAGCGCACCGTTTTTCACAGCCTGCTGGTAAACAAGTTCTTCATCAATCCAGTGCTGCAAAAAGAGAATGCGTTCGTTGTCGCCCCAGGAATCCCAATCAGGAGCATACGTATAAATCTCCGACTGGTGCAACTTGGAGTCACCCACCGTAACAATCACGGGGTCTTCGGACTTGCAGGCGGCAAAAAGCACCAAACTAAAAGCAAGTAATATTCGAATAAGAGATTTCATCGCGTCAAATTTAGCAAATTCAGAACCATGAGAGTACTTAAAGACGTCCAAAACGACCTTTCAACCTCGCCAAAGCGTCTTCTTCCACAATATCTTCGACATCACCACCTTTGCGCTTGTATTTCAAGATTTCGAAATCTTCAAGCAGCGCCTTCGCCTGTAGGTAAAGATCGGCATAATCCCCGTTATCTACCGGCGTGCGGTCGATTTTTCCGAGGAGTTCGCGAGCATTCTTGAGTTCGTGATCCTTGAGGTAACGGGCCTTGAGGTACGGGCGGAAATATTCGCGAAGCGTGTTGGCAGAAAGTTCAGTGTTTTCGCGAGCGGCGCCGGAATCGAGGGATCCACCCAGAAGCGGCGAGACTGCGCACAGACGTTCAAACAAAGTAAGCTCTTTTTGGTACGCCGAATGGATCGCTATTATTATTTTATTTTTTAAAATCGATTTTTCGTTTGCATTGCGCATGTTCACGCTGAAATCTTTGAGGATATTCCAGCATTTGACAAACGCATCAGCACCAACAAGGCCTGATTCATATGTAGCACGCACAAGCGAGAGGCGGATTTCTTCATCTTCGCTGCGGGTATTTGCGGCAAGGCTCCTGAAGTCGCGAATCTTTTTGCCACGCGAAAATTCAAGTCCTGAAAAACGAACACAGCGATTGGCATCAAGGCCGTCGGCAGCAAGCGATTTTGCAACCCAAATCTTGAGCGCCGTTTCAAAGCCATCAGAATAAAGCCCACCCGTTTCAAGCATATTCAAGCGGTCGGCAATGAGTTGCTTTTTCTCTTCGGAAAGCGAAGTCTTTTGCTGTGCGGGATGTGATGCAGTATCGAGATGCGACGCCGTTTCGAGACGCCCGCTCTCTACACGTTTGCGGAAAGATTGCCAGAAGCGGGATTCATCCGCACCCATCAACGCAGACTCGCCCAAGCGCCAGCCAAAGCGCATTTCTTCAAGCGGAAAGTCAATTCCAAACGTCACAATCGCCGGGCGAACCGCCAAGAACATGCGATAAGAGCCCCATTCTGGAGAAATTTCGAGTTTATAAGGTTCCGGGAAGCCGGGCTTCGAAACAACCAAATGCAAACGCAAATGATTTTCTTTGTCGGGATTCACCGTCGGGACATCGATGCTAGCGCCGTTTGCACCCGAGCGAATTTCCTTTGTATTCGAAAGGACCTCGTAAAGCAACAATAGAGGCGCTTTATGCGGAAAGTTATCAAGCGCTGCATAAAATTCATCGTCAATTGCGGTGCGTTTTGCTTCGAGCAATTTCTTGACGCTCTTGGGCATTTCACGAATCACAGATTCAATCATCCATTCGCGCCATTGCTGAATGCTCATCGCAAATTTTGCCGGAGAAATTTCAGTCAGCAAATCATAAGGCAACGAGAGCGTTATGCCATCACAATCGCGAGTCGCATCAAAAACCATTTCGCCTGTGACAACGCGCTCGCCAATACGGAAATGCTCGATGGAACCGCCGAGAGTAGGGGCGACATCTTTAAACTTGACTGGATTCTTCACCCTTTCAGGGTTCAGAATGACGTTGCCTGCATTCGTCTTCCCAAGCGCTACATTCGTCATCCTGAGCGCAGCGAAGGATCCAGTGCGGAACCCGTCAGCATCACTTGTCCAAGTTGTTCCGGTCGTGCCGCCATCCAACTGGTCCAGCCAATACTTTTCATCAAATTTCAAAAATTGGTCGGTGTGCTCGTGAATGTAATCCTTGAGCGTCTTAATAGAGTTTACTTTGCACGCAATTCGCGTGTAGTATTCCACAAGAGCATCTTCGCTCGGAGCAAGCCCGAACTGGCGTTTACGCGCTTCGAGGGCATGCAGATTTTCAACGACGCGATCGTTGTGCGTCATGAACGGGAACGGACGCGCCACCTCGCCCATCACCACTGCTTCACGCCAAAAAATCTGGGCGCAGTCTTCGGGATTTACGCGAGCATAATCCACACGATGGCCACGGCTAATCACAAGTCCGCGGAAGCTCACTTCTTCAACCGCTTCGACAAAGCCGCGTTCCTTGTTCCATGTCGGTTCAAACCAGCGACGCGTACAAAACGGTTCTGCCACTTGCAAAATCCATTCCGGCTTGATTTCGGCAGCCTTCGTGAGGAACGTGCGGCTTGTTTCGCGCACTTCGGCACTGAAAAGCCATTCCACGCTCTTGGCGTACAAATCACTGCCGGGGAACACATGCGTTTCGCGGCCGCTCACCAAGCGGTAACAGCCGTTTTCGATATCGCGGTGCGCAATCCCGCCCAAGAATCCGGAGAGAAGCGCAATGTGCAAATTGTCGCGATGGAACGAATCGAACGGACAAACTTTATTTTCAAACTTCACTTCAAGAATGCGACTGAACTGTTCGTACAAATCCACCCATTCACGCAAGCGCAAAAAATGCATGCTGTTCTTGTCGCAGAACTTGCGGAGTTTGTTCCAAGTTTTGCCGTCCCAGTCCGTGCAGAACGCATTCCACATCGAAACGTAAACGAGAAAGTCGCTCTTGTGACCGCAGAATTTTCGGTGCAACTGACGGATGCGAGTGCGTTCCGGTTCATCGTTCGGCACCACACGCGGATCCTGGATGCTAAGTGCCGAGCACACAATAAGCGCAGGCTGCAAAACGCCCAAATCACGGGCGCGCAAAAGAACCGCCGAAAGCGACACGTCCATCGGGAGGCGCGTCATATCGCGGCCAAGCTTAGTCACGTGACCGCTAGAATTATCAGCGGTGAGCGCACCCAGTTCAAACAACGTCTTGTAAGCGCCGCGAAATGCCGAATGCGGAGGCGACTGCAAGAACGGGAAGTTTTCAAGTTCCAGCCCGAGGCTGCGCAACTGCAAAACGACGTTCGCAAGATTGCTACGGCGAATTTCTGGCTCCGTGAATTCATCGCGCTTTTCGAAATTTTCGGGAGAGTAAAGGCGAATGCACACGCCGGGCTTCACGCGCCCCGCGCGTCCAGCGCGCTGCCGCGCGCTGGCCTTCGAAATTTCTTCGACGGGAAGCCCTTGGATTCTCGCCTGCGCATTGTAGCGCGAGATTCGAGCCATACCCGTATCGACAACGTAAGCAATGCCCGGAATCGTAAGCGATGTTTCAGCAATGTTCGTCGCCAAGACCACACGCGTCTTGCCTGTATGCTTGAAAATACGGCGCTGTTCGTCAGGACTCATGCGTCCATACAACGGAAGCACATCAAAAGTCGCGGCATCCAGCTCATGCGCAAGCTCGCCCGCCAAGTCCTGAATGTCGCGTTCCGTCGGCAAAAAGCAGAGCAAATGGTCGCGATGTCGCGTTTCCAAATCGAGAATCGCATCACGCGCTTCTTCAATCAACCCCGAATCGCCCTTGCCACTGATATCACGACCGAATCCTCTCTCGTCTCTCGTCTGTAGGGCTCCGCCCGTTCTCGTATCTGAGAAATAATACTCGACATCCACAGGATACGTGCGGCCTTCGGCCTCCATCACGCAACTGTTGTCATAAAATTCTTCAAAAAGTTTTGCGTCAAGCGTTGCCGATGCAACAATCAACTTGAAATCCGGACGACGAGAAAGTACCGTCTTGAAAATGCCAAGCAAGATATCGATGTTCAACGAGCGTTCATGCGCTTCGTCAATCATGATGGCGTTGTACTGCCGGAACAAGCGGTCCTTGCGGAACTCCTGCAACAAGATACCGTCCGTCATCACCTTGATGGGGGCTTCATTTGTACCTTGTTCCCAGAAACGAATTTTCGTCGAGACAAGCTCTTCGTCCTTGAGTTCTTCGCGCAAGCGGTCGGCAATGGAAATCGCCGCTAAACGCCGAGGCTCGGTAACGCCGATTTTAAAGGAACAGGTATTAGGTTTTAGGTTACAGGATTTAGGAGTCTCCGAATGACACTCCCCATCACTTCCTACTTCCGACTTCCTACTGTCTACTTTTTCTAAAAACCACTCTAACAAAAACTTCGGTAATTGCGTAGATTTGCCGGAACCCGTATCGGCCTTGACAATAATAACTTGATGTTTTTCTAAAAGCTCAAAAAACTCATCCCGATGTTCAACAACAGGAAGCTCAGGATATTCAATTTTCAAATCGGTTAATTGCATTCTAGCTATGAGGTCGCAGCTACGCTGCTTTCAGGTATGAGCTATGGGGTCGTGCCTTCGGCACTTTGAGGTATGGGGAATGGGCTTATTGTAACAAGAAAAGTCCAACGCAATTTCAAAGGAGCTTTTGCTCCGTGCCCATAGCCCAAAGCGACTGTAAGGAGCGTGCTCATTCCTTAATATGCCCGCATTTGTCGCAGGTGAGTTTGTAGCTGTTATCGGGGTCCACCACCATCACGCCATCGCATTCCGGCACTTCGCAGGGGAGTTCCCCCGGCATCACTTCTCTGTAAGTCTTTTTTTCTTCCATAATGCACTGAATATAGAAATTCGTGCCCCCGCACCGCCAATACATTACTTATTTTTTTAGCATGGAAAACGCAAAAACAGTCAAGCAATCTCAAGTCGAAACCCGCGACATCGTTCACCCTTCCGACGTCAACGCCTACAATTTCGTATTCGGCGGACACATGATGTCGCTCCTCGACAAAGCCGCCTGCATCGCCGCCTACACGCACGCAAGGCGCAGAGTCACAACGATTTCCATCGACAATGTACGCTTTTTCAAGCCGGCAACCGTCGGCACAATTCTCACGATTAAAGCCTCCGTGAACCGCGTGTTCAACACTTCATTAGAAGTCGGTCTCAAAGTCGTCGGCGTTCACCCGCAAATTTCGTGGCAGCCCGAAGTCATTTGCCACGCGTACATGACATTTGTCGCTCTGGACGAAAGCGGCAAGCCCACCCCTATTCCCTCCATCATCCCCGAAACCGAAGACGAAATCCGCCGTTTCGAAGAAGCCGAAATCCGCCGCAACGCAAGAAAAGCGCTTGCAGATCAGTTAAAGTAAAAATACAAATAAATTCCTTCGTCTAAAAAACACTGGTTACAGTCGAAAACATTTTCACCAAAAAGCCCCTTTGACGTTAGGGGTCTCGTTTCTAGATTTTCACACATGAAAAAGATCGACGTCAAGGACCGTTCGCTCATTAGCCTTTCATGGCCGCTAATCCTCACATTCGCCGTGAGCATGATCCAGCCCATGATGGACAGCTGGTTTTTGTCGCGCACTTCCGAAACCGCAGCCGCGGGCGTTGGCGCCATGCTTCCCATTCTCGGGGCTCTTTTCACCGCGCTCCACGCATTCTCACAATCGGGCGCCAGCATTGTTTCGCAGTACATTGGCGCAAAACAGAACAGCCACGCGAGCAGCACACAGACGATGGTCCTTTTCGGGAGCATTCTTCTCGGCATCGCGCTCACGCTCGTCATTTATCCACTTTCCGGAAACATTCCGCAATGGATGGGACTCACAGAAGCACCTGCTGAATTCGCTACGCAATTTTTAAGCGTTGTTTCATTCGGATTCGCTTTCCGCGCCTTGCAAACCATTTTGACCGCCCTCATCGCAACACACGGCCTTACCATTTGGAACCTTATCGGGAACACGCTCACAATTGCCACAAACGCCGCTTTGAACGTCGTATTCCTCGAAGGACTTTTTGGACTCCCTAAAATGGGCGTTCACGGCGTGGCCCTCGCGACCGCACTTTCTTGGCTTATTTCTTCGTGCATCCTTTGGCTTGTACTCAAGTTCAAAGTGCACCACCACAGCAAAATTCGCGACTGGAAACGTACCCGCGTTCTTTTGCCCGACTGGATCCGCATCGGCCTCCCCGCCGCAGCAGAGCCCATCAGTTTCCAGCTTTTCCAAGTGTTCATCACCGCGATGGTCGTCTACATCGGCACAACCGCAATGACCGCCCGCGTGTTCGCAGGAAACTTTGCCGCACTTTCCGTCATTCTCGGAGTCGGCCTTGGCAGCGGAAACCAGATTCTCGTGGCGCACCTCGTCGGTGCACATGACTACGTCAAAGCAAACCGTCGTGTTCACCAAACACTCGCCGTGGGCATCATCAGCGGATTCTTGCTATCCGTCGCTGTCGCGCTCCTCGGCGAACACTTGCTCAGGCTCTACACCGACAATCCAGAAGTTCTCCGCCTCGGGAAAATTTGCCTTTGGTGCGATGTCGCTGTGCAGCCGTTCAAAGCTGTAAACTTTATTGTCACCACATCGCTCCGTGCTGCAGGCGATTCCAAATTCCCAGCGCTCGTAGGTAGCGGCATGATGTGGACGCTTGGGCTTGCAACATCGCTTATCCTCGCATTCGTTGTCGGGCTCGGACTCCCCGGCCTTTGGCTTGGCATGGCCGCCGACGAATTCTACCGTTCGTTCGCCAACATTTGGCGCTGGCGTAGCGGCCGCTGGAAAAGCAAGGCTGTGGTATAAATAGAACTTAGTTGGCGGAACTTAGAACTTAGATTTAAAGTGATTATGCAAAAGTCCGGCGGGAAAGCCGGACTTTTTAACTAAAGAACTTCATCAATTTACGATTAACCGAGAGCGGCCTTGATGGCGAGAACATCAGCTTCGGAAAGCTCAGTGAAATCAGTAATTTCTTCAATAGGCTTGTTTTTCAACAGCATTTTCTTTGCTATTTCGCGAGCTTTTTGATTGGCACCTTTTGCGAGACCCTTTGCGAGACCCTTTGCGAGACCCTTTGCGAGACCTTGTGCGAGACCTTGTGCGAGACCTTCTTTGAGACCTTTTTCCATACCTTGTTGCAAGCCACTATCAATAGCCGCTTTATGGATTGCGTATTCATCCCACTTGGCTTTCTGTGCTTCGTCGATCATCTTCTGTTCCTCTTTCGATAATTTAGCCAATTTCGCTGTCGAAAACAAGAGCTCGAAAACCGTATTCACATACTGCTTGGGCATCTGCGTCATGTTTTTAATGTTCTTGAGAGCGTAAAGCGCCTTGTCAAGCGTTGTTTCAAGCTCATCCAAAGGCTTGTTGAACTTAGGAAGTTCTACAAATGCAAAATTGAGCGTTTCACTGATACTAGCTCCGTTCATTTCTCGAAGCTTTGCACGGCGGATGTAGCGGTCATCTGCAAACACGTTAAACTCCATGAATACCACCGTAACGACAGGATTCAATTCGTAATTGTACTTTTTACCGCGTTGTCCCTGAGCAACAATCGTCTGCGAGGCGTAATAAATCGAACGATTGACTATGTTTTTCTGAAAAAGAATCTGCACTTCGATGATGAACCTACGCTGAGCAGAATCAATACAGTGCAAGTCAAAGACAGAAGTTCGATTTTCGTTCGATCCGACGCTGTATTCCTTGTTACGGGACTGCACATCGACAATCGGTGATGCAATTTCGCCTTCAAGTACGGCGTTCAAAAGCGCAATCAGGCAAACCTTATTTTGCGTGTCGGGATTAAAAGCCTTCTTAAATGTTCTGTCGAGAAGAAGATCCGCGAAAACTCCAGCTCCTTTGTATTCTTCGAAAGTCTTTGCCTCGCCAATCATTTCACCATAGCCATTTTTTGTTTCGACCACAATATTATTTTCCATATTTTTCCAGTGTTAAAACACCCGATAATGTCGGGTTCATAGACAGAAAACCGCTCTCCGTCCATTACATTAACACGCTTTTTTAGGGCAATTTGTCCTGAAAAATTTTCACTAGACCGAAATTTTTACAATTAACAACACTATATGCAAAAGTCCGGCGGGAACGCTAGAATGACGCAGGAGCCGAGCGATGCAGAAACATGGTTGACGCTTACAGCGTCAGTTCTGCGCCTAACAAATAGAAAACACAAGTGTTTTCTGCTTGATTAGCCTTGTAAACTTTTGCATGTTTCTATTTCCGAGGCGAACAAGTCATGCACGCAGTGCAATGACGTGCAAGGAAGGCGGATGTAATCCGCCTTAATATTTTATAAGGGAAATTATTCGAGTTTTACACAACGAACAGAGAAACCATTAACTTTCAATTCTCTATGTTGTTTTTGAGGTGCGGAATCATAAATACTTATAAGACCATGATGTGCACGAATTGCAGAATCTTGTTCATATTCCTCGGGGCGAAACCAAGCTGTTTTTTCATTCAAATATTCAAATTTTCCATCAGGTTTTCGAAATCCTGCACCAACAAGGGAAAAACCTGTAGTATTGTAGCCACTAAAGCGGTATCCAGAACGAAGTCCTGCAACACCACGTTCTTCATTACCATCTGCATTTTCTATAATTTTATAATCATCCCAAGTCATCAAACGCCAACCTTCCGGGCAAATTCCTCGATGATTCTCTTGTATTAAATCGGCACAACTTTCAGTATTGCAACGACTCGGCAGTTGCATCATCTCCGCCCACTGGTAAAGTCCGCCAAATTCATCACATTTTGTAGTATCATTATTATAGCAATAGCGTTCTATTTCGCCATCATCATTCTGATCATTTTCGCCAAGAACCATCTTACCAATATTCAAATTTTCTGCCATGACGGTAACAGTATCCTCAGTCCAAATGGCTTTACCATTAGCACCCATTTCTTTAAAGACACGCCCTGGAATAGTGATGTAATAATAGCTTCGCCCATTACGAGGATCAACAAAAGTCTTATAACGATTTTCACCGATTTCCCAATCTGCAGCATGCGTCTTGGAATGGTCAAACGGAACATATTCGCTGCTGGAGGATTCCACTTTTTTACTTGAGCTCGATACAGGAGCAACAGAAGACGACGAAACAATCTTTGCAGACGATGAGGAAGTAATCTTTTGACTAGAACTTGATGGATCCCCTTCGCTACGCTTCGAGGATGACGACTTCACGTCATTGCGAAAAGTCGAAGACGACGAGGCAATCTTTTGGCTAGAACTGCTACTTGAAGCGGGAATGACAGAAGACGATGAGGCTTTATTCGAAGAAGACGACACATCATCGTCATTCGCGGAAATACCGCTGTCGCCGCCACAAGCGACAAAGGCTATAGCCAGGAAAATAGCAAGCAAAGATTGCTTCGCTACGCTCGCAATGACGTCATTCATTCCAAACTTTCTCATTCGCACTCCTTTTGTATGGATAAAATAGAAAAATATATTGAATAAATTTTTGTAATAGAGAAAAGCTATAGACTAGGAAACCACAAAGGCGATTCCAGCATAAAGCCAGAATGACAACGCAAAGACAAGACTTCACTGGATCCCCTCCGCGTTGCTCCGAGGATGACAAGATCGAGAATGACTGAATCCATGGATGACGCGTCCGCGCCACATTCTACCGCCTACTGTCTACTTATACTCTCGCTTCGCTCAAGTATCAAATGCTAGCCTCGGTCATGCCCATGCAAGCATGGTCGCGACACTCGACTTACGCATTTGTCCTACTGCCAACAGCCTTCTGCCAGCATATCCCAAATCACTAACCACTAGTCACCAACCACTATTTACTACATTTGGCGCATGCCTTTCTACTCCGACGAAATCATCCAAGAACTCAAGAACCAGGCGGATATCGCGCTGGTCATTCAGCAGTTCTTGCCGCTCAAAAAAAGCGGTGTTAATCGATACGTCGGCGTTTGCCCTTTTCACGATGACCACTCGCCTTCCATGACCGTAAATTCTACACTCGGCATTTACAAGTGTTTTGCGTGCGGTGCTGGTGGTGATGTTTTCAAGTTCATCCAGGAACATGAAAAATTGGACTTCAAGGGCGCTGTAGAATGGGTCGCCAACTTCGTCGGTTTTGCACTCCCGAACATCGGCAACAATGTCAATACCGAAGTTCTTGAAGAACGCACGATGGTCCGCAAGCTTAACGAGCTTGCCTGCGCCTGGTTCGAAGAGCAGCTCACATTAAGCCCCAAGGCTTTGGAGTATTTGAACAAGCGACACGTTTCGCCCGAAACTCGCAAGCAATTCCACATCGGCTACGCCCCGACGGGGCGCGAAGGATTTATCGGTTATGCCGCACGCAACGGTTTTTCGCCTCGCGACTGCGTCAAGGCCGGACTTGCCGTCGAAAAAGAGAACGGCGGTATCGCAGACAAGTTCCGCGATCGCTTGATGATAGCCATCCAAAACCTCTCGGGAGTCGTTGTCGCGTTTGGCGGTCGAGACTTGAGCGACCCCGCATCGCACAACGGAATAAAGCTTGCCAAGTACATGAACAGCCCGGAAACGGCGCTTTACAGCAAGCGAGACATTCTCTTCGGGTTGAATCACAGCCGAAACGCCATCATGAAGGAAAATGCGGTCATTATCGTCGAAGGATATTTTGACCTCATCAGCCTTTACCAAAGCGGCGTGCAAAATGTCGTAGCCGCCTCGGGTACGGCGTTGACCGAGAATCACGCAAGCATCCTCGCCCGCTATGCGAAAACGGCTTACCTTGTTTTTGACGGAGACGCCGCCGGGCAAAACGCCACGCGCCGCAGTCTCGAAATTGTGCTGCCCAAAGGCCTTTCGCCAAAAGTTTTTGCGCTTTCGCGACCGGACGGCACCAAGATTGACCCGGACAACTTCGTAAACGAACAAGGCCCGGACGCCTTCAGAAGAGCGCTCCGCACCGCCGAAGACTGGCTCAGCTATCTTGGGCGCACCATGCCGAACAACAGTCCCGAAGACCGAGCCGCATTCATCACGCAGGCGAAAACGCTCATCAAGAGTATCGAGAATCCGGAACTCCGCAATCAATATTTGAAACTTGTTTCGGAGCGTTACAGCACAACGCGCTCGCTCGCGGGCATCAAGGTGGCACACCCAAAACGCGAAAAAGCGCCCACTGCCGAACAGCCCGCAGCACCACAAGTAAACGTTCCGTGGGAACTCTTGTCACCGATTGAAGTGCGCTTTGCAAATTTGCTTTATCGCAACCCCACCCTTCTCGACCGCGCCGCAGAATATTTCGACATGGACTTTGCCGCCAGCGGAATCCAAATTTTCGATTCTCCGCTGATTGATGAATTTATCCAGTCCATTCTCGCGCAGTACGCTGAAACGGGCGCGTTCTCGCCAAGAGTCTTGTACGAATCGCTTTCGCCGCAGTTGCAGCTTTTCTTGGAACAGCTCCCCGACGAAACATGGAAAACGCCGAACGAGATTCTGGAATTTTACGACACGCTTGCCGTGCTCACCCTTAATCTGTGTGACCGCTACAAAAAACTCATTCCGCTGGATTCCGAAGCGGGCATGCGTCTCCGTATGCAGTTGAACAAGTTCACGCAGGGCATCCAAACGATTTCCAAGAAGCGCAAGCTTTCCGCCATTACGCCGGACGTTTTCGCCGAGCAGATTATCCAGAGCAAAACACCGCTCATCGAGCTTTACACTGAAATTAACGAGCTTGCGATGAACGGAGGGAACACCGCGCAGTTCAACAATGCACAGTTCTCGCCGCAGGCTCCCACGCAATTTGCAGCACCAACCCCGGCACAACCAAGTTCGCCGCAGTACGCAGCCCCTCAAGCCGCGACCGCACCGACTGCCGTGCAATTTGCAGCACCCGCCGTGCAGCCCACACAGTTCGCACAACCCGAAATGCCCCCGGAGATGGAAGCCCCGCCTCCATTCGATGGCGACGAGCAATTTGCATCCAGCGAACCGCCCGAAGAAGCTCCGTACGATCCGAACGAAGAACCCTATGTCCCTGATGACGAACCCTACGTCCCCGACGACGACTTCGGAGCCATGGACGATTTCGGCTAAGCCCACAAGATTTTAAAATTAAAGAGGAAATATGTTATCCATTAAGAACCTTAAAGCAAGTATTGAAGACGGCACCCAAATCCTGAAAGGGATCAATCTTGAGGTCAAGCCGGGAGAAGTCCACGCCATCATGGGCCCGAACGGCTCCGGCAAAAGTACGCTCTCCAAAGTGATTGCAGGCCACCCCGCCTACCATGTCGATGGCGGTTCCATAGAACTCGACGGCAAGAACTTGCTCGAAATGGAAATCAACGAACGCGCCAATTCTGGCCTCTTTATCAGCACGCAGTACCCGACCGAAATTCCGGGCGTGAACAACGTGGAATTCTTGAAGATGGCGCTCAACAGCAAGCGCGCCTTCCTCGGCCAGCCCGAAATGAGCGACGAAGACTTCAAGAAGCTCTGCGAAGAAAAGATGAACTTGCTCGAAATGGACGAACGCTATCGTGAACGCGGCGTGAACGACGGCATGAGCGGTGGCGAAAAGAAGCGCAACGAAATCCTCCAGATGGCTATTCTCGACCCGAAGGTGAGCTTCCTCGACGAAACAGACTCCGGTCTCGACATTGACGCCCTCCGCATCGTGGCAAACGGCATCAATCACATCATGTCGCCCGAAAAGGCTGTGATTCTTGTGACGCATTACCAGCGCTTGCTGGACTACATCAAGCCCACTTACGTTCACGTGCTCCGTCACGGCAAAATCATCTTGAGCGGCGGCCCGGAACTCGCCCTCAAGCTCGAAGATCAAGGCTACGACTGGATTGAAGAAGCCAAGTAAAGTCGAGGACGCATAATGAACGCTGAATTTATACAGAACTTGCCCACCGCGGAACAGGCGATAGCACGCCTCCGCGAACTCGGCATGCCCAAGCGCAATAACGAACTTTGGTCGTTCTTCCCGGTCGCCAAAATCCCGACTCCGGAATTTATGGGCACGAATTTTGCGGCATCCCCCGCAGCATCCCCAGCATCCCCGGCTGAAAATGCCGCGACCGCCACGGCCTCCCAAGAAACCGACTTCGCCGCCCTCCTCCCGATTGCAAACCAAGCCCGCCCCATGATTCGCGAAATCGTGCCCGGCGCAGCCGAAATGGCAATGCTCAAGTGCAACAACGACTTTGGGCACACCGTCCTTGACATCGGCAAAGGCGCCAAGGTGAGCCTCGAAATTCTCGACAACAAGGTCACGCACGACATCGCTGCCGAGCGTTTTGACATCAACGTCGGAGAAAATGCTGACGTCGAAATTTTCTTTGCAAACCCGGCTTGCGATTTGCCGCTCCGCTTTAGGCACTTCAACATCAACCAGGCCGCAGGCGCCAACGTCCGCTTTTCGAGCATCTGCAAGGATACCGCAATTGGCCGCGTAAGCGTCGAATGCCACCTCAAAGGCGAAGGCGCTAACTTTGACTACCGCAGCCTCCATGTTCTTGATGGCGAAGCCTCGCAGCACAGCCGCCTCACAATTTACCACGAAGCCCCGCGCACTACAAGCACCCAGCTTGCCCGCAACCTGCTTTCTGGTTCTGCACGCGTAAGCTACGACGGAAGCGTCATCGTCGGTTACGACTGCACAGGCGTCAATTCGAGCCAGCTCGTGAACACGATCCTCTTGAGCGAAGATGCTAGCGTCTCCGTGAAGCCCGTCCTCAAGATTTATCATGACGATGTAGAATGCACCCACGGCAACACAGTCGGCGAACTCGATGCAGAACAGATGTTCTACCTCGTGAGCCGCGGCATCCCGAAAAAGGCCGCCCAGGAAATGCTCATGCGCTCGTTTGCACAAGAAACATTCCTACCGCTCCCGGACAGCCCCGCGAAAAAGCGGTTGATGAGCAGTCTTTAGACGACAAATGCGTAAGGCGAATGAAGCAGGATTGCTTGCAAGCCTATTTTTGAGCCTAGCATTTGGTACTTGTACAAAGAACGCTCGCAAACTCGCTACAGACGAGAGACGAAAGGGCCTGTAAGATACAGGCACAACTAAACAATAAAAAAGGCGGCTTCGGTCGCCATTTTCTTTTTTAATATTTCCCCATCTAAAAACGTAAATTATTTGTAGTAAAATGATATGTTTTAGACAAAATTCTATATTAGAGCAAAACTTTAAAACAGGAGCCCATATGCATCCTACTAAAATAGGTATAGCTCTCGTCTTTTCCTTGAGCTTTATCCTTACTTCATGCTGGCCAACCGATTCCGGTTCGAACAATTGTAGTTTTGCCGAAACAGACAACGAATGGGTTTATACAACGTCCAGTCATTACGAAGACGGTACCTCTGAATCCGATGTCAAAGTCACTGTAACGGATACTGGAGCCATAGCTCATTATAAATCAAAGAGAAGCGGCAGTATGAGTTTTGAAATGAGATGCTATAATTCTTACCCAGGATCGCAGAATACACTACCAGATGAAGAACATCCCCAAACAGAGACTTGGCAAAATTTCGTAACTACATATTATTGCAAGAATGGTATTTACTATGGAGAATCTGATGAATTCATCAATTTCAAAGATGAAAATAGCCAATACAAGTCTCGCAAGCAATTATTCGATAAACACATGGAATCTTGCAAAGCAGCTGGCAAATATTACGGCGCCGGTCCATTTTTCTAAAAAAATCTGCATGCAAATGGTACAACAATAAAAAAATCCGTCGGAAGCCCGGCGGATTGTCAAAAGATTTTTACACAAAAAGATAAAAACTAGAAAAAACCACATAGGATTAGCAGCGTCGTGCCACTAAAGGCAACGATGAAATTCACCACAAAATCATCGAAAGCGGTTCGTTCCGGCTTATCTTCCGGAACATAAAAGTTTTTCATTCCACCACCCATTCTTTTCTCGTTTCTTGTAGAACTAAATCTACATTGTAAAGTTAATATAATACAATAAGCTATCAAAGGTTTTTTTAAATTTTATTTACATTACAAAAAGCAAAAGTAATGCTCCTCACATTAATGAGGAGCATTTTTAGGACGCAAATCACACGACAACGCGATTTATTCAGACGCGCGCATTAACAACAATTATTTCTTAACGTCTTCAATCTTCTTGATGGGTTCATCCATCATGCGTTCAGCGATAACTTCCGGCGTTTCTTCAGCGATTGCAGCGTTCGATTCTTCCGGCATCCACGGCTTGTCAAGGTTCTTTTCCCAAGAGACCGTCGGAGCTTGCACATCTTCGTGCGAGGTATCCACAATCGGGAGGCCCAAAAGTTCACGGGCGCGGTTCAAAGCCGCATCGATGTTACCGAGAGCATTTTCTTCGCCGAGCTGCTTGAGCACGCCGGCACGCGTCAAAGCCACCACCGGCTGGGCATGAACGCCGCTAAGGAGCAACTGAGTGCCTTCGCGGTTGCAACGATTAAGCAAGTCTTCGATCATATTGATACCAGCGGCATCAATGCTCGAAACACTACGCATGCGCAAAATCAAAATCTTTGGCTTTTCCGAAATGCGGTTCATCGTTTCCTTGAACTTGTCTACAGCGCCAAAGAAGAGCGAACCGGCAAGTTCGTAAACAACAACGCCCTTCGGTACCTGGCGCGAAAGCTCGTTGTGAGCGGCTTCTTCGTCATCTTCCTTCAAAGCAGAAGTCACCGATTCCACTTCGGCCACATCGCTCATGCGCTTGATGAAAAGCACTGCGGCAAGGAGCACGCCCACTTCGATAGCAACCGTAAGGTCGATAATCACCGTGAGGAAGAATGCGACAAGCATCACCGTCACATCGCTCTTCGGAGCCTTGAACATCTTGATCACACTGCGGTAACCGCACATATTGAAAGCGACCTGGAAAAGCACAGCGGCAAGGGCTGCCATCGGGATCATTTCGGCATACTTGCCAAGCACGAGCATAATAAGCAAGAGAACGACTGCATGAACAAGACCAGAAATCGGGCTCACAGCGCCGTTACGAATGTTCGTTGCTGTACGAGCGATAGCGCCCGTAGCCGGAATACCGCCAAAAATCGGGCTCAAAATGTTAGCGACACCCTGGCCAAAAAGTTCCGTGTTGGAGCGGTGCTTTGTACTCGTCATACCATCAGCCACCACAGCAGAGAGGAGCGATTCGATAGCGCCAAGCATGGCAATCGTGAGTGCCGGCTGGAACACCTTCTGCATCATTTCAAGGCTAATGTTCGGGAGGTGCGGAACCGGGAAACCGCTCGGGATGTGATTCTTCATGCCAATGGTCACCACCCCGTGACCATTCACCGGATCGTCCCAACCCAAAACCTTTACCATAACCGTTGCGACAATAATTGCAATAAGGGAACCTGGAACTTTTGTAGTAATCTTCGGCCAAAGGATGCAAACAGCAAGAGCGATTACACCCACGATTACAGAGTAAATATTCATCGAGCCGAACGAAGAAACATAAAGCTTGATTTTGCCCACGGCATCAGCCGGGTCAGCGCCCGCAAACGTAAGGCCAAAAAAGTTCGGCACCTGGCCAAGGGCAATAATAATAGCGATACCCGCCGTAAAACCAATCGTCACCGGATACGGAATGAACTTGATAATCGCACCGAATTTAGCAAGACCGAAAATGACGAGGAAAATACCGGCTAAGAGAGTTGCCGAAGCAAGGCCATCGTATCCATACTGGCTCACAATGCCGTAAACAATCACGATAAAGGCGCCCGTCGGGCCACCAATCTGGAAGCGGGAACCGCCCAAAAGCGAAATGATAAAGCCCGCGATAATGGCGGTGTAAAGACCTTGTTCCGGACCAACGCCAGATGCAATAGCAAACGCAATCGCCAAGGGGAGCGCCAAAATGCCAACAATCAAGCCAGACATTAAATCGCTAGTGAAGTCCTTGCGGGTGTAACCACGCTTGAAAGAACGGACGATTTCTGGGGTAATTGTCGAAACGACGCCATCCAGATATTGTTTAACAGATTCTTTGGCGCGAATATCTGACATTTAAGGTCTCCCTATTAAATTCGAGACCCAAATTTAGGAATTTACTTCAATTTCGTTAAGGGGAGTAAGATTTATTTATAAAATATTGTTTACTATAGAGTAGACAGTAAACAGTGGTTAGTAAGCAGGGCGGCTTCGCCGCGATTATAAATCCTAGCCACTAACCACTAATCACTAATCACTAACCACTAGCCACTAACCACTAGCCACTAACCACTAACCACTATAAAAGTCCTTTCTTCGCAGAGCGCATCAAGTTCTTGACTTGCTTCTTGTCCATCGCAGGAACGTTCGTGTCTTCGAAACGCTTGGAGCGCGGAGCGCAATCTTCGCAGAGGTGCTTTACTACCGTCCCAAAACTAGCGGCTCCGTCAGACATAGACATTTCACGGGAGCGATAAGTGCGAAGCAACGCTTCTTTATGGCATTTGTCACAAATTCCCATCTTGGGTGCAGCAGGCTCACGAACAGAATTACGTTTTTGCTTGTCCTTTTCGGAATCAATGGAGAAAGCACGGCTCATTGCCGCATTTTTACTAGCAAAACGATTGTCAAAAAGACCCATAATTACATCTCCTTTAAATCTTCTACAAGTTTTTCTTGCAAATACAGCGCCAAAAGCATGCAACAAAGCGATGTTGCTTCGCCATTTTCCATGAACAAACTGCGTCCGAACTTACCACGCGCCATCTGTTTTTCCTTGAACTCCTCGGCATATTTTGCAAAATCGAGCAAAACGATGCGATTTTCGTTCATTTTGATGATTTCTCGGATGGACGTATTTAAAAATTCGACTTCATTGACCGCAATTGGGAACATTTCGCTTGGAATCGTGAGCAAAAACAGGCGCGATTGCGTCTTGTTTACCAGTTCATTCACCAAAAGCAGCAAAATATTGGCGACAGAAGCACCGTCGGCGCCGCCCTGGTTCAATTCACGGAGCCCAAGCCCTACAATAATGCGGCCTGCATTTTTTCCGATAACATCCGAAGAAAGGCGCGCCTTGAGTTGCGATAGCGATACCGCGATAGGCACATTCAAGGAAAACTGTATTGGGCGACTCGGTTCCCAGCAAAGCACAGCCTCTACAAAACGGTTCGCCGCTTCGCCCTTGGGGCCGAACAATTCATCGCCAATAACTAATACTCTATTTTCCACATAAACAATCTATACTTTAGATTCCGTTTTGACCACTGAGATTTCCCAATAATTGTCTTTTTTTTCGCGAAAAAGCACTTTATGACCATCGGCAATGAGCGATCCGGGCACATTTTCAATAGGAGAACCTTCATCGAGCAGGATTTTTAGCGTCCGACCTGCCGGATATCCCGACATAACAATTCGCGAGCGGGCGGCATTGAGGGGGCATTTTACCCCGCGAAGGTCCAAAACAGACGGAATTTCGCCTTGGAGAGCAGGCGGTAAAGGCAAAATTTTCACCTTTTCACAAAAATCGGCGATTTCGTCCATGTACTTTTCGGGATTTTCGGACCATTCCCCCACCGGAAACTCAGGGAGCGCACAGCAAACGATCTTCGAAATGGCCTCTTCGGGGGTCAAAAGCGCAGAAGTCCCGCGACGGATCCATTCCACGCAAGCATACATCAACAATTTACGTAAAGATTCTGTAAAACCTTCGGTTCCACGGTTCGCTTCCATCCAGCGAACAACCGGTGATAGTAAATTTTTGTTTCGTATACCTTCGTTTTTTTCCATAAAAAGCCAATGTAAAATAGGGTTTTCAATCCAATGTAAAATAATACTTCGGGAAGCAAAAATTGGGCCAAATTTCCTTTAAAATGTAGCAAAGTTCACATCGCGTTTCTATATTTGGCCCCAAGCATCAATAAATGCAAAGGTATACAGTAGAATGAGTACAATACTACTATACGCAATGTTTGTCGTCTACGTTATCGCAGGCGTGGGACTGGTGATTTACGGGTTTAGCTGCTACTACAGCATCTATCTGTTCCTCAAGAACAGCCGCAAGACGCGTCTTTCAGACCGCAAGGCCATCTTGAAGTATTACCGCGAACACTCCATGGCCGACCTGCCACAGGTTACGACACAACTCCCGGTTTTTAACGAAGCCAACTGCGTTGAACGACTCCTCGAAGCCGTCTGCGCCATTGACTACCCCAAAGACAAGCACGAAATCCAAGTCTTGGATGACTCCACGGACGAATGCTACGAAGTCACCAAGAAGAAAGTTGCTGAACTCGCGGCCCGTGGTTACGACATCAAGCTCATCCACCGCACAAACCGCAAGGACTTCAAGGCAGGCGCCCTCAAGGAAGGCATGGCAGTTGCAAAGGGTGAATTCCTCGCCATCTTCGATGCCGACTTCGTTCCTGAAAAAGACTTCCTCCTGAAGACGGTTCCCTACCTCGTCATGGACAAGGAAATCGGTCTCGTCCAAGGACGCTGGGGCCACTTGAACCGCACCGAATCCGGTCTTACTCTCGCCCAGTCCATCGGTATTGACGGTCACTTTGTGATTGAACAGTCCGCACGTAGCTGGGGCAAGCTCTTTATGAACTTCAACGGTACCGCAGGCGTATGGCGTAAGGAAGCCATTTACGGCGGTGGCGGCTGGGAAGGCGATACGCTCACCGAAGACATGGACCTTTCTTACCGTTCTCAGCTCGCTGGTTGGAAGATGAAGTTCGTGTTCGACGTGATTGTTCCGGCTGAAATTCCGAACGACATTAACGCATTCAAGGCACAGCAGTTCCGCTGGGCAAAGGGCTCCATTCAGACGGCCATCAAGATTTTGCCGAAGGTGCTCCGTTCCAAGGTTCCGTTCCGCGTAAAGTTGGCCGCCATCCTCCACACGACGCACTACTCGATCCACCCCTGCATGTTGTTCACCGCCCTTTGCGCTTGGCCGCTGCTCGCCTTCTTTGAACCGGTCGGCCATCTCCCCACTTGGGCCTACACTGTCGGTTTCGCTTTCATCTTTGCAGCAGCTATCGCTCCTTCCGTTCTTTACTTTGTCGCCCAGCGTTGCTCCGGCTATACAGGTTGGAAGATCCGCTTGCTTTCGCTCCCCATCTTGATGGCACTTGGCGTAGGCATTGCAGTCAGCAACTCCCGCGCTGTGTTCGCCGCTGTTCTTGGCACCAAGGGTAGCTTTGTCCGCACCCCGAAGAGCGGTGGCTCAAAGAAAAAGGCCAAGAGCCACTACGCACAGAAATTCCCGTGGATGGCGCTCCTTGAACTTATCGTTGGCATCTACTGCATTTTCGGTTTGCTCGAATACATCAACGCCAGCAAGTACATCATCGGACCGTTCCTTGCCCTTTATGCAATCGGCTTCCTCTCGGTGAGCGTGCTTAGCTTTATGCATTACATCAGCAACATTTTCGAAGTTCGCAGAGCACTCAAGCGCTCCGAATGCGTCGAAGAACAAGCAACGAACTAGACTATAGTTTACTACAACATGCGACGAGAAGCCGCAGATTGTAAGACTAGAAGCTAAAGCAATTCAAGAGGTCCCGCAAAAAGCGGGACTTTTTTGTTGGTTGAGAAAGCCGCGGACGCAAGGCTAGATGTCGCGCCAATCGCCGTCATGCCGAGTTCGAAGAACAAGGCATCCAGTTATTTCTAGAAACGCGTGAGAATATCATCGCGGGATGCGCGGGAATTGCGAAGCGTTTGAAAGTTGCGAAATTCTTGATATGATCGAGATTCGCGCGAGGCTGTATCGCATGGCGGGAGGCCGCGAACAAAGCGGGTGCGGCAGCGCAAGTCATCAATGCACTCAGTTGCAAAACGAACGTAGTTGTCCAAAGCAACTGCCGTTCCGTGATGAAACATTGAATAGACGTTCAACGAGACGGTCGTAAGGATTACGGCAACAGTCATAGCAACAAGCATTTCCAAGAGCGTAAAGCCTTTTCGAAATTTTTTAATTGACAGAAATATCTTCATCGCAAATAAGAATTCCTCCAGCTCACCGGCACCGCACCAAACGTTTGAGTGAAAAGCCATCGCACACCACAACCGCCCATGCTAAATGCGGGCTGCCAGGAACCCGCTTTAAGCGAACCGAAACCACCGGCAATTTTGGGGAATGCGAAACATTTAGCGAGAGTGCACCGATTAGAGAATCCATGCAGTTGGGACGTTCCGCAATCAGCGATTCCATAGTTAAAAGCGCCTTTTCGAACCGTTCCAAACGCATCCGCTCGTCAGCCACTTCGCGATTGAAAAAATTCCAAGCGCCAAGAAGCGCTGTCGTTCCGATAAAGAAAACGGCTAACGCCACACAAACTTCGGGCAAAGTAAAGCCATGACGAGTTTGCATCATAAGCGCCTCCGTGCAAACACAACAGGCCGAGATTCCATGCAAAACGGCAACAAAGCTTTTGCCGAATCAAGAAGCACCGCAGATGAATCTCGGTCCACAACGCCAGACGGCGCAAGCGCAGCACCTTCAAACACTGATTTTTCAAGCAACGCCAAACGATTTCCGCGATACCCCACAGCTAAAGCGACACTAGGGAACTTCATTTTCGCATGATCCGAAATTTCCACGTTCTGTTTCGACAAAAGAAGTCCCACAAGCGAGACATCGCCCGAAACTCTCACGCCAGCAAGTCCGAAGATTTCAACGAAATCAGCACTCACCAATCCTTGCAGCAGCACATTTCCCGTTGCATAAATTCGAAGCGTATCAAAGTGAACATTCCCGTGTATTTTAACATCGCCCTCGACATTAGCCATAAACGAACGCACAGAAACACGGTCTCCATTTTTTCCAAAGGCGCCCGCACCACCAAGATCTAGCGTCAAATCGCCAGCACTCACATTCATTGCCACCGAAGAACCGCGCCCCATCAAAGTTGAATCGAGCTTAAAAAATCGGCGATTTCCCGAAAGCAACTTGAGACCTTCCGATTGCAAAATGCGCTCTTTCAAATTTTGCTCCAACGTGATTGCACAACGCGCCCATTCCGACGTAGAATAACGCCCGAATTCATTGCCTAAAAGAAATTGGAATTTTTGCACACCTCCATCAAATTGCCGCACACACTCCCTATTCGTTAGCACACTTGTCCGCCACTCCGTCCATGGTCCAAGCACGCGAGATTCAATCGTCGGAAGTTCCGCAAAATAGCCATCCGGGAAGCCATCCAGCTTCGCAATCACCGCCGATTCCGCCAAATACATCTCTTGCGTTTCGTTTGCAACAAGCGCAACCGTCCGGCGTAGCGGTCCCGGCAAGCGGAGCATCGCCGTCACTAAAATCGAAAGCACAAGCAACACACCAAGTACAAGCGGTAAAGCGTTACCGCGCGCTAATCGCCGAGACAATTGATGAGACATTTGGCAATTCAATCTCATAACGCACCTCCTTACGCCCACAACGCAGTACAATTTCATTTCGACCAATTTCCTTCACGCAGTATTTCAAAAGCGAATCTCCGACAGAAAGCGTTTTCGTTTCGCCCGCAGCCGTTTTCATAAGCGCCACACGCCCACCGACAATTCCAAGCAACTTGAAATCCAACGAGTCACAAGCACGGCGCAATCTTCGCTGGTTTCCAAAAGTTTCATCATGCATAAAGCCCTCCCGTCCATGAGTCCATTTTGCAGGGAGCAAATCGCGATGGCCCTCTGCCCACGCCAACTTTTCTAAATCACGCTCCGCAGGCAACGACAATTCAACAGGCGCCACATCTTTTACAGGAACCACATCACCACACCATTCCCGCACGTTTCTCATTACCCAAGAATCATCCGAGAAAAACGCAAACGACACCCCCAAAGTCAACAGCATCAAAGCGCACATTGTCCACCTTCTTTTTTCACAAGGCTTCATCGATTCCGATTCATCTAAATCAAGGTCGCGCCAAAACGAATCTTTCGCTGCAATCTGGAACAAAATTTCCATATCAGGAACATTATCGCCACAGACAAAAACTTCGCCGAACGCCCCAGCACTAGCAAACAATTCATCCGCCTTCAAGAACTCTTTAAACCGCCGCACTCGTTCCGCAATTCGTTCGTCAAAACAATCGCCATACCCAAATTCTTCGGACCAATGGCATAAACGGCCATTCATAAAAACAAGGATATACAAGACATTTTTCCAAAGCGCAATGAGCATTAAATTTCCATCGTTTGCGACATTTTCCTCTACACAAATTTCAGCAACCGAACATTCCGCAACACCCTCATTCACTTTATCTTTTAAACCACATTCCGCAACATCGCCCACAAAAATAGCGTTCAGAGGCTCGCCTCTAAGCAATTTATCGGCAACGGCAAAAAGCGCAATCTGTCGAGGCAAGCAACGGTCAAACTTTTTACGATAACACACAAGCGGTTCATTCGCAATCGACACAAGATAACGATGTTTGCGGCCATCGGATGCATTAAAAGAAACAAGCGGCCAAAAGAATACTCGGTTCACGCGCACGCCCGTATCAAGAGTCTCACGAGATTCATCTTCGCGCACTCCGAACAAATCTCCGAAATCTTCATCGAATCGCTTTCGCAATTCCGTTCCCGTGAGAGTACCATCAAACGATGTTGTCACCTCCCACGTCATCATCCGCGCCGCGACAGGCGCGACACACCTCGTCCACCCCATCATTCCGTTTTCTCCACACTTGGCGTGATGAATATGGCAAGTTCGCTTTCGTCCTCTTCTTCGGACGTGTAACTGAACAGATGCCCGAGCACAGGGATACTCCCCAAGAACGGCACCGCCTGCCTCACTTCCGTTTTACTTTTGCGAATAAGACCGCCCAAGCAAAGTGTCTCGCCATCGCGCAGCACAACTGTCGTCTTCATGTTGCGCGAGCTGATATCACGCGGGCCATCGCCGCTGCTCCTGCCCGCCGTCTTGATTTCAGGCGCCACAGAAAGCGTAATCAATCCATCTTGCGTCATCGTAGGCGTAAGCTCTAGCGAAATGCCATCGTTAAAAGAGCGGTAATCTGTAATCGGGTAACCATCTGCAGAAACTTGACTCACAAGGTAATAGACCGTATTCGTCACGTTCAGTTCCGCCTTGTTGCCGTTCAGCGTTGTGATGCGCGGGCGCGCCAAAACTTTCGCTTCATTATTTTCTTCCATCGACGAAAGTTCCAGTTCGAATCGATCCGGCAAAATTCCAATTTTGCCGAACGCGCCCGACTTCGAAATGTCCTTGCCTAAAAAGTCAAAGAACCCGCGCACTTGTATTTCGCGCTCCCCCACATTCCGCGCAGCACCGCTCCGCACGCCAATTGCAAAGCCGCGCCCCTTACGAAATTCCACAATCACACACGCAAGCATCACCTGCATTTGCGGCACATCAATCATCTTCAAAAAATCTTCCGTCCGTTCAATCGCACGTAACGACCCGCCCAGCACAAGCGCATTCTGCTCCCGATATTCCGAAACATTGATACTAGTCCCCTTCATAAATTTTGTAAGTTGCGCCATCGCTTTTTCCGGCGACACATGTTTTAACGGATAAACGCGCATATCGGCAAGCGCCTTTGCAGCCCCCTCTTCCGAAACCAGAAGCGACGTTGAATCCAAACGGAATGTAAACGCACTCCCGCGAAAAAGCGATGTCAAAAGTTCCGGCAGCGAAACATCCCTAAACGACATTTGCACGGTCTCGTTCAAATCGCCATACACAGCAAAATTGAGTCCGGCCTCATCGGCAATAGCCTTGAGCGCAACCTTCAGCGGAATCGATTGCAAATCCACCGAATAAAAGTTCCCCGCTCGTTCCACCAAAATTTCAGAACCATCGCGCACCCCACCCGGCGCATTTTCAAAGCCACCACCCGTCGCAGCATTTTTCAAAAAATTCTCGGCCCCAGAACCATTCCGCGACGCGCCCGACTTTTTCCGTAAAACCCGCAAGCACCCTCGATCGCCGCGCACCTTGTACCCATTTGATTCCATCAACGCCTGGAACGCCATTTCCGGCGCCATCTTCGCTAGATTTCCCGAAACAACTCCATCCACATCGTAATCCGCCAACACGTTCACACCCGTATTCAAGCCAAATTCTCGTACAAACTCACGCACATTCATGTTCTTGACATCAACCACCACGCCGGAATCCGTAAGCGCAATCGTCCCGCCCGGCACTCGCGCCCGCCGAATATGGTAAACACGCCCCACTTGCACCACATGGAGCCCATTCGCTGCACACAACGCCGTAAGCCCTTCAAAAAGGCTCACCCCCTCCAGATGAAACGTCACGCGAACATCGCCCGCATCATCCGTCAAAATCGACGTGCCATAAGCAAGCGAAAGCGTTCGCGCCACATCAGCCAAAGGAACATCGGCAAAATCGAGACTCACCGAGCCCGGCGAATCCAGCGAACGAACACGTTCCGAACGCAGCATCGTCGGTGAAACCGCCAGCGCCTCAACGGCAAAAAACAATGTAAGGAAAATTCCCAGAATCCTCAGAAGCATACGCTTCTCCTAAAATGCGCATGCCCGCGTTTCACCAGCCTGTGAATAATTGCGGCCCCTGCCCGGGATAAAATTAAAGGATTAAAGGAACGATATAATCAACAGTGATTTAAAGATATAAAAATTTATGGCAAAGGAGTAGATAGTAATTAGTAGACAGTAGACAGTGGATTGCAATTAGTAGGCTATGATTAGTGGTTAGTAAATAGTAGGAAGTAGACCGTGGTTAAGAAGTGTCATCCTGAGCGAAGTCGAAGGATCTAGTGAAAATTAGGCAACAGATGATGGATTAGTTGGCTAAAAAAAATCGGAACTTTGCTCCCCAGTGAGGCAAATCACCTCGTTTTTTCATCAGTTTTCAAGACTCTATTTTGGTTTTTCAAAATAAAATTTGCGTTTTTCAAGCAAATTCGCCACCTTTAAAAATTTTGGCATGGTTATTGCTCTCATTAGGGCAAAGGAATGAAAAAACAACTTTAATTAAGGAAGGATTAATCATGAAATCAAAATTCATTGCTATTCTCACACTTTCGACGCTCGCCTTTTTCGCAACGGCGTCTGCAAGGAACAATTTCTCTGACATGAAGCGTGTCAAAGCCGAAATCTCCTCTGAAATTTCGACTGAAGTCATCGACAAGAGCGATTTCGAAAAATTGCGTGACGAAAGCAAGGAAGCTCGCAAGGAACTTTTGGACAAAATCAAGCTCGACAAGGACGATATTGCCATAAAGCCGCCAAAGCCGGAAATCGAACCGCCGACTCCGAAGACGGAAGAGGAACTCCAGGCTGAACGCGAAGCTCATGAAGCAGAAATTGCAGCAAGACACGCAGAACATGAAGCCAAGAAAGCCGAAGAAGAAGCAAAGCGTGCTGAACGTGAAGAAGCCATGAAGGCTGAACACGAAGCCCGCAAGGCCGAGATGGAAGCCAAGAGAGCTGAAGAAGAAGCAAAGCGTGCTGAACGTGAAGAAGCCATGAAGGCTGAACGCGAAGCCCGCAAGGCTGAGATGGAAGCCAAGAGAGCTGAAATGGAAGCTCAGCGTGCCGAACGTGAAGAAGCTCTGAAGGCCGAACGCGAAGCCCACAAGGCAGAAATGGAAGCCAAGAGAGCTGAAATGGAAGCTCAGCGTGCCGAACGTGAAGAAGCTCTGAAGGCCGAACGCGAAGCCCGCAAGGCTGAGATGGAAGCCAAGAGAGCTGAAATGGAAGCTCAGCGCGCAGAACGTGAAGAAGCTCTGAAGGCCGAACGCGAAGCACAGCGCGCAGAACGTGAAGAAGCATTGAAGGCTGAACGCGAAGCTCGCAAGGCAGAAATGGAAGCTAAGAGAGCTGAAATGGAAGCTCAGCGCGCAGAACGTGAAGAAGCCATGAAGGCGGAACGCGAAGCTCGCAAGGCCGAAATGGAAGCCAAAAAAGCCGAACTCGAAGCACAGAAAGCTGAAAAAGAATCTGCAAAAGAAGAAAAGACCGTTGCAAAAGCTGAATAAGAATCGTTAATTTCGATCAAAGGGCGACGGGGAAATTCCGTCGCCTATCTTTTCCGAGTCTTTTCAAGGTTAACGCTATGAAAAATACAAGTAAAATCATCGCATTTTTGACCGGCTCGGCATTCGTGACGGTTCCGCTCGCGCAGCCGGAATCCGATATCGCGACACCTGTAGAAAAGACAGAAATTACACAAAGCGCCCCCGACCTTGGGCAAAAACAAAAAGAAGATTGGCAACGTTTACGCGAAGAACGCAAGCAAGCCAGGCAGCAAATTTTATCGGACATCAAGGCAAATGCCAAAGAAGTCAAGGGCGTTCAAGAAGAATTTTTCCAGCAAAAAGCAAAGAACAACGAAAACTGGAATAGCCCTCAAAACCGAGACAACCTGATTAACAAAGAGAAAGGCCCTCGCGAAAAAGGCCCCCTAGAACAGGAAAAACTCAGGCCCGAAAATTCGCCATTTGACGTTCCCCGCCCAGGTGAACACGGTCCCCTCCCCAAAGGCCCAAAGATATAGCTACTCCAACCTCAACAAAAAAAAATCCATTGAGCGTCTCACTCGTCCAATGGATTTTTTTCAGCATCGTTTTTCAGTTTTGTTAGTCTACGAGATCTCGTACAACACAATTTGTAGTACCATCCGCACCACAAGGCACTGGCGGCTGCACAGATACTTCAGTCCAAAATCCATTATGACAACCATAAGTAAACCCAGTCACGCAGTCTTCAGCACGCGAGCCCTCGTAAATCGGATCGCAGGCACCACAGCCGACCATTCCCGGTTCGCATCGTACATCAGAGATGTGCACGCAAATTTCGTCGCCCATGCCATACTTTCTCCATTTTCCACCTTCGCACTTGTAACGGCCTTCAAATTTACCTTCTTCAAAGCAGGCATCGCAATATTCCAATTCGCCGCGAGCGCAATGCTGATTTTCTTCGGTCTTCTTGACTTCCCACATTTCACCATTGCAAACATAGATGACTCCATTTTCGCAGTCGGCAATTTCCTTGATGCCATTCGGCTGGCATAGGCGATAACCACATCCACCCATGCCCGGTTTGCATTCGTCCGGCTTGATATTCAAGCATGAAACTTTTTCCCAGTTGTTGTCTTTGCATTGGTAGTTGTCGCCAGTCACGCAGTCCACAGCCGAAATTCCATTCTGATTCACGCAATTGCCTTGAGCGGTCATGCCATCGTAATCGGAAATGTGCTTGCAAGTTTCAAGCGCCTTTGAAGAGCTCGACTGCACCTTCGCCGAAGAAGAGCTAGGCGGCTTAATTACAGAGGAACTGCTCAAGCCATCGTCGCATTTGGGCGCATACTTTTCATCCTTAGAAAACTTTGTATACCATGTTCCATTTTTGCAAACAAACATGACACCAGTTTCACAGTCCTCCATTTCAGGAGTCACCGACGCATCGCAACCCGTCATGCATTTTGTAGTGGTTATATTAGCACAAACTCCAGCGGAACTAGAGCTGGGCAGCACCTCGGACGAAGAACTTTCAACCAACGCGGAAGAACTTTCAGCCAACGAAGAAGAGCTTTCGGCCAATGCGGAAGAGCTTTCGGTCAATGCGGAAGAACTTTCGGCCAATGAAGAATTGCTGCTATTGAAGTCGGGACCGCTAAGAGATTCGTTATCACAGGCTACGACAGCAAAAGCGGTAAGCGACGTAACGGCAAAGCCGCACAACATTTTAGTTATTTTCTTATTCATATTTTTCTCCTTTATAAATAAAATTTCACTAAGCCCTTTACACGAGTAAAGAGTTTCATAGCCCCTATCACGACAGCTATTCAGCCTTGCTTCAGGGAGACATTTTTCAAATCATTTTTTCGAAATTCTAATTCCTAATTCCAAAAACCTAATTCTTATTTTACTTCACCCATTCGATTTCACTATTAAGCACAGAGCATTTAACAGACAAACTATTTTCTACAGGGACATGTACAATTTCAGGATAGCTATCAAGTTCGCCACAGTAGTAAAAAAGGAATCTGGACATTTCATTTGTAGATATAGAATTGCATTTGCCCGCCGGAATATCCAAAACCTTAATCGTATCCTTAGCGATGCTTGCCACAATAAAGGCCGCCGAAGCTCCATCGCCATACACGTTGAACGTATAAAGCCCACACTTTTTATCTAAAGTTTCGTCCTTTATCGCAGTGATAATATCGGAATAATCATCGACCGCCGTCGGGAATAACTTTTCCAAAACAACGACATTCTGCTTTACAACCTTGTGCGGCCAAGGGCCATCAAATTCCGAAACTTTGGCATCCGGCCTTTCACTGTCACCATCTCCATGGTAATCACGCTTTGTAGACAGAACGGCATTGTCAAACGCATCCGATTTTAAATTAAGCAAGCTCAAATAATACTTCAAGGAATTTGGTTTAGCAGCGCCCTCATTGGCGAGTTTATCATCACTAGAACTACTTCCGACTTCCGGCGCATAAGTACCCGGATTTTTGGAGCTACTCGAAACTGCACGCGAACTACATGATTTTATATGCAATTCTTTAGAATCACCGCTTGAACTTGATGCGACATTCGAACTCGAAGAAACCTTTTCTGCAACTTCATTCCCTTCTTCGGAAGTGCCCATAGCGGTAGAATCGGAGCATCCGGCAAAAAGGCTCACACAAAGCAACATTGCAAAAGCAATCAGCGCAGACAAACTATACTTTTTCATTTTCGTTCTCCTTAACATTCTTGGTCAACGGGAACAATTGCAAATTAAGTCTATAAACCTGTTCAATATTCTTTTCTTCAGCAGCAATAGCAATAATCTGACGGCGGCATTCATCCAGCACGCACCCAATTTTGCCGAACGATTCGCGCGAAAGTCCCATGGTCACTCCACTAAAATTACGTTCTTCTTTCGGGAGTTCCAAGGCAGGAGTCGCCAATTTAGACATTTGGCGGTGCATTCCGCGCAAGGCAAGCCTCGTTGCATCCGTCGAGCCTTTCACCGAAGTTTCCGATTGCACAAAGTTGCCCGCCTCCTTCTTTAGCAGGCCCGCTTTCGTGAGGAAATCAAGAGAATCGCGAACTTCTTGCGCAGAAACTTCCGGATAGCACATTTTCGCCATTTCGCCCGGAGTCGCACCCGGCATAATCGGAGCAAGCTCCCTTATCACCGAGTTACGCCACGTATCATAATACTGGAACAACTCCCCTTCGAGCGTGCGGACTTTATAGACCTTCGCAATGGCGAGCATTTCTTCGTAGGCGGCCTTTTTCTTTTCTTCCTTTTCGGCCTGGCCGAACTTGACCATCGCCCTGAAATAATCCATTTCGAAGCCCGTAAGTCCCATAGCCATGCCCGTGCGTTCCACACCGATTTTGCTCAGCTTGCTTTTGCCATCGCAAACAACCTTCATGTACGAAGGCGAACTGAACCCGGCGTTCTTGGAGAACTCTCGCCAAGAAAACGCAGAGCGCAGCTTGCGATCTTCATAAAAGTCTCGCATGAACATGCGGAAATCGGTATATTCAACAATCGGCTTCATACTCCAAAATATAAAACCAATTTTTAGAAAAGTCAAGTATTTTATGCTACAAAAGTGCAGAAATTTTAAAAATTTCAAAGATTTTTATAAAATAGTTCACAAAAAATTTCTATATACTACACCCTGTTGCATATAGAACAACCATAAATTTCAAGCCCTCATTTTTATTCAAACAAATTCCACATTCATTTGATATATTAACCATATCAAAGGGGGATTAATGATTTACCTAAAGAACCATTTTAAGTTCAGCACGTTAACTGGGCTCGTTTTTGCGATGCTCCTTGCAAGCTGCACCGCGGACAACGGCTGCGAACCCGTCAATGCCACTCCCCCGACATCGTTCGAATTGAATCAAAGTTCATCTTCTGAATCGCCGGAATCATCCGCAGAGTTGCAGCAGTCTTCTTCATCTGAAGTAACACAGTCATCGTCATCTGAAGTAAAAATTTCCGCAAATTCATCTTCCGCACAATTGTCCAGTTCAACACTTTCATCTAGCGCCACATCATCTAGTTCTGCACCTACAACATCTAGCAATTCGAGCAGTTCTATAGCAAGCATTTCCAATACAGCGATTCCCGTGCCATACGGTTGCATCGACGACAACGAAATGAACCCTCCATACGAAAACTACGAAGACCCAGAATGTGTTGTCAAACAACTGACCCAATTCGTGGTGGACTCTCTTGTAAAGCAAGGTCTTGATTACGCTCAAGCGTTGAATACTGCAAAACTAAAACTTTATTCCGTTTTTTCCATCGACACACTTTTACAAACAACTTTATTACATTCAGCTTCAATCGGCACAGCATTATCCCTATTGATTCCTGTAGACGACGCCACATTCAAAACAAGAACCGAGTTTATCGAAGCGTTTTCAAAAGGTGAAACTTTTGATTACGAATACAGATGCCGTGCCTATGAAAACGTTTCAACTGAAAATTTGACAAAATTCAATGAACAAACATCTCCATGGTATCAAATAACAAACAGTTATACGTATCAAGATGCGATGCTGATTTTAAGAAATTTATGGAGATATTGCGGACAACTCCCCGTATGCAATTCCCAAAACGCAAAATTGTACAAAACATACAGTTGCCCATCCAACACCCTAGTATGCAAAGACAAAGGCAGGGATTATATCTGTTCCGTAGGCTGGACCTACAGTAGTTGGGTCGTTCTGACAGCCATGCAAACAGAAACACACGACAAAGAATGCACCGAAAACAACACGCGTTTCCCCAGCGATTCATTCCCCAAGCAGTACTACATTTGCTACGAAGGCAATTGGTATTTATCCAAAGACAACCAAGTCGGCAAACTGCCGCAAGAATACTTCTTCAACGATAGCATTAAATATGGCTCCATGGAAGATCCGCGAGACGGCAAAAAATACAGGACAGTCGTCTACGAGAATCAAGTCTGGATGGCAGAAAATATCAACTACTACGACGAAAACGATTCTCTTCTGGAAAAACACAGCTTATGCTCTCGAAAAATCGGCTGCAATTACGGACGTTTTTACGATGTGGACGCTGCCGCCAAAGCCTGCCCCAACGGTTGGCACTTGCCCAAAGATGAAGACGTCTTCAAATGGACCGAAATGCCATACGACGAAGCAACTGAATATTTACCGAAGCTATTTGCTCGTTTGACGGGTGAACGCATGGCTTCTGACGAGTTTGGACTGTCTATCTTATCGATAAATAACATTGATCCGTATGGTTGGGACCAAAACGGAGTAACTTATGGATTTTTCTGGCTCGATTCGAGAAAATATATCCGAATTTCGGACACCTACTCACACATCGAAAGCCAAGTTGATCCTCGAGAAAACGGCCAACTCCTCCCCGTCCGTTGCATAAAGGATTAGGATATACATTCTAAAAATATATATTGACAACATGAAGAGGAAAATATTTGGTTTAGGAATCGCCCTCACCATGGGCTTGGCTGCAAACGCATATGCGAATAGGTGCCCTAACGCATGGCCCGCGGAGGGTGAAAACTACGCCTCAGGTACGATAGACAGTACAAACTACAGTTACGAAGTCTGGCGCGATGGCTACACAGCGTCTTTGACGTGCTACGATGATGGCGGCTACAAAGTTTACTCCAAGGGTGCGGACGCTATCGTGCGTTTCGGGCCCAAGTTTGACGAGCCCAAAAACTTCGACCAGCATGGCAACTTTGCGGCGGACTACAAGTTCAAAACAAAAGGCGGCGGCTTCGGCACAGACTTTTATCTGGTCGGCATCCAGGGCAACACCACCGAGCCGAAAACTGAATTCTACATCGTAGACTACTGGTTCTATGAAGACGCCGACACAACAGCCTTCGGAACCAGGATGGGCGAATTCACTGTCGATGGCGACACCTACGACATCTGGCAGAACACCGCCAACAAGGAACCGAGAGTCCAGGGCGACATGTCGTTCAAACAGTATTTCAGCATTCGACGCACCAAGCGCGATAGCGGGTACATCGACATTACCGCCCACTTCAAGAAGTGGGAAGAACTCGGACTCAAGATGGGCAAGATAACCGATGTCATGGCGCTTGTGGAAGGATCTAAGGGAAAGGGTTACACCAGCTATCTCACTATAGACTATTTCAACATCACCGAAACAGCAGACAGTTCGGGCGGAACGACCCCCATTTTAAAACGCGCCAGCCTGCCGCTCCTAAAGGGCAACGCCCGCGTGTTCGATATGCAGGGCCGCTACCTCGGCACCGGCGAACAGAAGTTCAGCCCCGCCATCAAGACCGTAAAGAAGCGGTAATTTTGCAAAAACATGGATTGCCTTGACTGAGCCAAGGCAATCTAAGCCCAATCGATTGGGTTTCCCACACAAAATGAAGTATATTGAAGAAATGTTTTTTTAGAAGAGTTTTCAATTTTAGATAAAATGGTCTTACATACTAGTTTGATCAAGACGTGCGCAATTGGACTTGCCGTAGCCAGCACGTCTTTATTTACGGAGTTTTCCTATGCGTCGAACATGTATCAGCAGGACAACTGGTCTCCTGAATATGGTAGTAACACTTGGATGTATGAGGACTCGGCAGGAATCTATGAAAGGGATCCGCTCGTTGACTACCATTCAGCTAAGTTTCTCTTCATGAAACGTCGGTTCTTGGATGCCGCATACGCTTTTGGTAAAATCCAGACGAAGTACCCGTCATTCCGCTTGGTGGACCAAGCTGCTTTCTACATGGCAAAGTCCTTCGAAAACCTTCGTATGCACAAGGCAGCAAAGGCTGTCTATGAAGATGCTATCAAACGTTATCCGCAAAGTGATCAACTCGCCAAGTTCCATTTCCAGTTGATGAACATCGACTATAAGGAAGGCAAGTACAAAGAAGCTATGGACAAGTATCAGGTTATCGCTCAGAAGTACGGCAAAAGCGATGCGAAGGCGGACGCGGATTACGTTGCTGGCCAAATCAAGTTCGAACAGGGTCTCTATCGGGAATCCATTGACCTGCTCGCCTCTATTCTTCCGGGTAACGCCAACTACCTCTACGCTCGCTATACCATGGGTATCGCTTACAACCGTATGAGCAAGTTTGACGAAGCCGAAAACTGTTTCCGCGCTGTTACGGAACAGCCGGTTTCCAACAAGTCCGAACGCGACATTCAGGACGCCGCGAAGGTCAAGCTCGGTCACCTATTCTTCTCTGCAGAAAAGCCAGACATCGTTGCCGCAGCTCGGATGTATCTCCAGGTCCATAAGGAATCTCCGGTGTTCGGCGAAGCTTTGCTCGGTATTGCATGGTGTTTTGCCAAGGTCTACAAGTTGGATGAAGCAATCAAGCCGGCCAAGTGGATTATTTCTAACCTTCCGGAATCCTTTTTCGTGCCTGAAGCCAACCTCCTAATGGGTTACTGCTACTTCATGAAGAAAGACTTCCAGAACGCTCTTGAAGCATTGACCGAAGCTGAAAATCTCACTGAAAGGCCGATGGTGTCTGTTGCTTCTCGCGACAGTGCCCGTCAGGCCTATGACGCAATGCAGGGTCAGTTCGACTCCGTTCAGGTTATCGCCTTGGATCTAGCTCGTCAGTTGCCGACTCCGCGTGTGGAAAGCAAGCGTAAAGCTTTGCGCCCGACATTCGACAAGGTTCACCAGGCTATTGAAGATTACGCATCGTTTATGCAGAAATCAATCCAGAGTGACCGTTTCGAATCCAACCGCAAGCGCATTTTGGAAGACGCAGGCTTTACAAAGGCTTCACCTTTCACTCGTCCTGGAGGGCCTAGTGGCAGAAAGAAGCCTGATTTTTTGGACGTTGATTTAGAAGACGATTTGTAGAACGGGATATTCGTAAAAATAACCCATTTTTGCCTGATAGAGCCCCGTTAGGTCTTGCCCTTATGTGCAGTAGATAATTTTTTATATATTTGTTTTGATTATCGAAACGAAAGGGAACCTCTAAATTTTGAGGTGATGAACATTTTAAGAGATTGATTAATGGCAGCTACGAAATATACAGAAGACAGTATCAAGTCCCTCGAATGGCATGAACATATCCGCCTCCGCCCCGGCATGTACATCGGTAAGCTCGGCGACGGACAGAGCCCGGACGACGGCATTTACGTGCTCGTCAAGGAAATTATCGACAACTCCATCGACGAATTCGTCATGGGTGCGGGCAAGAAGATTGAAATTGATATCGACGACCACGCAGCTCGCGTACGCGACTACGGCCGTGGCATTCCTCTCGGCAAGGTCATCGACTGCGTATCGAAGATCAACACGGGTGGTAAGTACGATTCCGAAGCTTTCCAGAAGTCGGTCGGTTTGAACGGTGTGGGTACAAAGGCCGTGAACGCCCTCTCCACGAAGTTCATCGTCAAGAGTTTCCGCGACGGCCGCATGAAGCAGGCCGAGTTCTGCCGTGGCGTCCTGGTACAGGACTACAAGGAATGCGCCACCACCGAAAAGAACGGTACAGAAATCTACTTTGAACCGGATGCCGACATATTCAAGAACTACAGATTCCTCCCGGCCTACATGGAAGAAAAGGTTTGGAACTACGCCTACTTGAACAACGGCCTCCAGCTCGTGATGAACGACAAGGTCTACACGAGCCCGAACGGTCTTTTGGACCTTTTGAACAAGCACGTGGACGATTCCATCCGCTACCCGGTGATTCACTTCAAGGGTAAGGATATCGAATGCGCGTTCACGCACGGCAACCAGTACGGCGAGCACTACTACAGCTTTGTGAACGGCCAGCACACCACGCAGGGCGGTACCCACCAGCAGGCATTCCGCGAAGGTGTCGTCAAGGGCGCCCGCGACCACTTCAAGAAGGACCTCGATCCGGCCGACGTGCGCAACTGCATCATCGGTGCAATTTCCGTGCGCATCCAGGAACCAGTGTTCGAATCTCAAACCAAGACGAAGCTCGGTTCTACGACGGTTTCGCCGGGAGGCGCCCAGTTGCGTTCCTGGGTCGTCGATTATGTGGCAAGTCAGTTCGACAACTACTTGCACAAGAATCCCGAAACTGAAAAGGCGCTCCTCAACCGCATCACGCAGAACGAACGCGAACGCAAGGAAATCGCAGGCATCAAGAAGCTTGCGAACGAACGCGCCAAGAAGGCAAACTTGCACAACCGCAAACTCCGCGACTGCAAGATCCACCTCACCGACGTGAAAAACGCGCTCAACCGCGAATCGATGATTTTCATTACAGAAGGTGACTCCGCATCCGGCTCCATCACCAAGGCCCGTAACGTGCAGACGCAGGCCGTGTTCAGCTTGCGCGGTAAACCGCTCAACAGCTTTGGCATGACGAAGAAGGTCGTCTATGAGAACGAAGAATTCAACTTGTTGCAACACGCGCTCGATATCGAAAACGGTCTCGAAAACTTGCGTTACGACAAAGTGATTATCGCGACCGATGCTGATGTGGACGGTATGCACATTCGCCTTTTGCTCATGACATTCTTCTTGCAGTTCTTCCCGGAACTCGTGGAACAAAAGCACTTGTACATCTTGCAGACGCCGCTTTTCCGCGTGCGCAACAAGCAAGTGACCAAGTACTGCTACGACGAAACCGAACGCGACAAGGCGGCCAAGGAAATCGGCAAGACCGGTCTCGAAATCACTCGATTCAAAGGTCTTGGCGAAATCAGCCCGGAAGAATTCGGACAGTTCATCAACGAAGACATGCGCCTCGAAACGGTCAGCATTCCGCCCGACGCAACGCTCGGCAAGATGCTGGAATACTACATGGGCAACAACACGCCGAGCCGCCAGGAGCACATCGTGCAGAACCTGAGAGCCGAAGCCGTGGAAGAATTGTAGTTGACGCTAGCGGCGCAGTTGGCAAAACATAGGCCACAGCGCTCCGAGAACTTAGTTACTAGTTTTAGATGTCATTCTAAAGCCTTGAGCTATAGAATGACATTTTTTATCTTCTCCAAAATTCCATAATAATCTATATTTACAATGTAAAATAGAGTATTTGCTCTTGTTCTCTACTTGAAAACTAGACACTTTCAGAATACAGAGAATAAGGTGAACGCTCACGTCTGCGACCGGCGTATGCCTGCCGCATCGTTTTGCTACATGGTCTATTGTTTAGTAGCAGTTTGCCTGTTTGCAAGCGGCCTTTTGGGGCGTGAGTTGTTTGTGCTTATTGTATTCGGGCAGTCTAGGCCTTCAAGTAGTAAGTGCATTCAACTCCACGCCTTTTTTTGTATCCAAAAAACGCTTGGAAAAGTCTGCAAGAACAAGGGTGAACTCTCGTTGAGTATCGCTCTTGTTCTTTACTTGAAAACTAGACACTTTCACGAATACAAGGAATAAGACAAAGACTCGCCATCGCCCGTGAATTGCGCGGGCGTAGTGTACCCTGAGCGTATTGTACCCGCTCAGGTTTTTGCGGGTGTATTGTATTCTTTCTGAAATTGTCACGCTTTTAGGCGAGGAGTGAGTCGGCTCCCCGCCCTTTCTTTTTTTGTCCGCACCCCGGCCAAGCGAATCGGCAAGAACCGCTCCCGCGAGAGTGAACTCGTTCACTTTCAACGCGGAGCGAATGATGGCAAAAGCAGCTCTTAAAATAGTATCTCTATTCTCGGGATGCGGTGGACTTGACAAAGGTTTTGAAAACGCAGGATTTAAAATCATATGGGCAAACGAGTACGATAAATCCATATGGGCGACATTCGAAGCCAATTACCCAAATGTACCATTAGACCATAGAAGTATAACAGACATTTCTGAAGATGAAATTCCAGATTGCGATGGGATTCTTGGTGGTCCACCCTGTCAAAGTTGGAGCGAAGCTGGAGCAGGGAGAGGAATAAATGACAAACGAGGTCAGCTCTTCTATGATTACATTCGCGTATTAAAAGCGAAACAACCCAAATTTTTCTTATGCGAAAATGTATCAGGGATTCTTAGCTCCAGACATTATAAGTCATTCCAGGAGTTCTTAAATAAATTCGAAGAAGCTGGATACAATGTTTCCTGGAAACTCTTAAATGCCAACGATTACAATGTTCCCGAAGATCGAGAACGAGTCATCATCGTTGGCTACAGAAAAGATTTAAACAAAAAATTCATTCATCCAGAACCTTTAGAGCATAAACCAAATCTAAAGGAAGCTATTGGTGATTTGCCAGAAGCCGTTCCCGCCCAAAAATTCAACAAAGCGAACAAAGACCTCAATATTCCCAATCATGAATACATGACGGGAGGATTCTCCCCCATATTTATGTCACGCAATAGAGTGCGTAGCTGGGACGAGCCTTCATTTACAATTCAAGCTGGCGGACGGCAAGCTCCACTTCATCCCAAAGCTCCCAAAATGGTCAAGGTCGAAAAGAACAAACAAATTTTCGCACCAGGTCACGAATCAGAATATAGACGATTAAGCGTTCGCGAATGCGCAAGAATTCAAACATTCCCAGACGATTACAAGTTTGTTTATAACGATGTTTCTGTCGGTTATAAAGTTATCGGCAACGCCGTTCCTGTCAACCTAGCCTACGCCATGGCAATGCAGATCAAAAAGGATTTGAAATGAGCAATATCATTGATGCAATTATCAACCTCGTGAATTACAAAAACAATTCCCTTCTTGAAAATACAGCAGGAAACAACAGAGCTAACAATTCTGGCGACGGTTTGGAAGAATACGTCAAAGACCTTTTTGCAGGAACATTCAATAAAGACGGTGCGCAACGACTAGAAAAAATCAGCAACACATTCTCTTATCTTGGAAACAATTCAAACCCACCGGACGCCATGTTACGAGAAGGGGACGCAATTGAAGTCAAGAAAATAGAAACTCCCAATTCTGCACTAGCATTAAACAGCAGTTACCCCAAAAACAAACTGTTCGCTAGCAGTTCAATGATAAGCCAAGCTTGCAAAACCGCAGAAACATGGGAAAGCAAAGACATCATGTATATTGTCGGATTCGTGCAAAGCAACCGACTAAAACAATTGAGCATAGTCTATGGCATGGATTATTGTGCTGACGAATCCTGTTACCTGAGAATTAAAAATACAATCAAAGAATCCGTTGAGAGCATTCCTTCAATTGAATTTGCCGAATCACGAGAACTCGGCCATATCAATAAGGTCGATCCCCTAGGCATAACATATATGCGAGTTCGTGGTATGTGGGGCATAGAAAACCCATGGAAAGTTTTTTCTTATGTATACCAGCGAAATTCCAACAACCATTTTTCATTTATGTGCATCATCAATAATGAAAAATGGGCAACATTTGGAAATGCCACAACTTTGATGAATTTGGCAACAGCCGAAAGGTCTTTAAGCATTTCTAACATTCGTATCAAAGACCCAAACAATCCAGCAAACTTGCGAGATGCTAAGCTAATTTCATTTAGTTTTTAAATCCTATAAATTTTAAACCTAACGAATAAGCGATATTATCAAGCATTTGGAATTCATCATCAAGTTCCAAATGCATTTTTGCATTGGTAGCCCCGCAATAAGAGAACCGTCCACCCATAGAAACATACTTATCGAGAACTACAGGTAAAAAATCTCGCTCGGTTGAAAATCCGAGTTCTTTTAAAGCATTTTCAATAATTTGTAATTTTTCATTCATTTCGTTAATTCCTTCATAAAAAATAGTTTAATCAAATGACACAAAACGACAACTAGCATTTTCCATTCTGCGCTTTTTCTTTCGCAATTTCATTACTTTTCTTCATGACCTCATCCAAAGTAAACTCCTCCTTGCTAAAAAAGAAGGTATTAGAACCCAAATCTTTGAGCGAAGCTCCAAAATGATATGCGATTTCATCAATAAACAGAAATCTATCATGCATACCATAACTGGGCAAAATTTTTATCGGGCAATTCGGATATTGAGCATTATATACCGACAGATCAACTCCAAAAACTTTACTTTTATCATAGGTATAGATTGTTACAGAAACATCTTTTTGCCGTTTAAGCATCATTGTCAAAGTTTTCTCGTCCACATATCTATCAACTAGGACAATTCTCTTTTTAGCCAGCCTAATCAAGCCACACACAAATACATAAGCATCGAAAACCTGGTTATTATAGAACAAGCCCTTTGAACGCAATTCGCCCCGATCCATAGCTTCAAAAAGTTCATCTATTTTTTGATCATGTTCAAGCATTTTTCGGTCTTGCGCAAGCATCCGTTCATCCTGATTAATAATCTTCGCTTCTACATTTGAAAGGCGATTGACAATGCAGCCATTTTGCATCATAAAATGACGCATGGCAACAAAAGCATTCATAATGCCTATGCTTACTCTTATGGCATTTTCACTATGCAATACGGCAGAAAGCATTGCAACCCCTTGTTCCGTGAATGCATAAGGCAATTTTTTCACGTTAAAGCCGCGTTTATTACCACTAGCGTTCAAAGTCGCAATTTGCGACTTTGAAGAACAAGAAGCCTCCTCCAAATTCAATTGAAAACAGAATTCCTCTGGAAATCTTTCGATATTACGCTTTACCTGTTCATTGATACGCTTCGTTTCCACTCCATAAATCGTAGCCAAATCGCGGTCAAGTAGCACCTGCTTATCGCGAATGACAAGAATCATCCTTTCAATTTCAGTCGCAGTCAAAGGATTCAACGAGACAAACTCATTACCTACATCGTTTTTCATTTTTTTCTCCCACAAAAAAAAGCCGGCTTTTATATTTTCATATAAAAAACCGGCAATTTGATAACTCTTTAATCTTTTTGAGGTGAATAACAATCACCTATATATTCAATATACAAAAAACATTTCCCCAAAACAATATTTTAAATGCAAAAAGCTCGCAATTCCAAAGGTCGCGAGCTTTTTTCATTTGCATTTAAAGAGCGTTACACTTTATGCAGTGTCTGCGTCTTGGGGCCTTTCACGCCGGCAGGGAGGATCATCATGACCTTTTCCATGCGGGTGCCATCCATGCGCAGAACGCGGAACGTGTAGCCTTGAATCTTGACTTCGGCGCCCGGCGACGGGATGATTCCAAGCGTTGCCTGAATCAAGCCAGAGAGCGTTTCCACATGGGAATTCTCAGGCGGCTTGAGTTCCACATCGAGTTCGTATTCCAAATCCGAAAGCGTCATCAGCGGATCGAGAATGTAGCGTCCGTCCTTCAACTTCTGCACGTCCTCGTCTTCGTCCATGTCATCTTCGTCGCGGATTTCGCCGACGATTTCTTCAAGAATATCTTCGAGCGTCACAAGGCCAGCCGTGCCGCCATATTCATCCACGACAATCGCAAGCTGGTTACCCGTCTTGCGGAGTTCCGTCAAAAGATCATCAATCTTCTTGTGGTACGGCACGTAGACCGGCGGCATCACAAGCTTCATCAAATCGAATGGTTCGTCACGATGTTCCGTGTACCATTCCAAAAAGTCACGGTTCGAAAGAATACCGACAATGTTGTCGACCGTTTCCTTGTAAACCGGCAAACGCGAATGGCGTTCGTTGTTCAAGACCTTCACCAAATCTTCGAGCGAGGTGTCCACATCAATCGCGCACATGTCCACACGCGGCGTCATGATTTCGCGCACCGGCGTTTCCACGAAGTCGAAAATGTTGAGGATCATCTGGCGTTCTTCTTTTTCAAGGCCTTCGCCTTCGGCAAGCGAAGAATCCGAAATATCCGCCTGCACAGCATCACGGCGTTCTTCAGGCAAGAAGCTGAGCTTAGCATCGTAGCCCAGAGCGTTCAAAAGCTTGAGGTAAACGGTATGGCAAACTTTTCCAACCGGAACAAATGGCATGCGAAGCAGTCTGTAAAGCGGAACGAGAATTACAGACAAAGTATCAGGCTTTAAGCTTCCAATCAAGTTCGGGCAGAAAATCGTCACCACATAAATCACGGCGCAAGCACAAAGCATATACGCCAAAATTCCAAACAACCAATAATCGTGAACCCACGGCCACGGAGCATTCGAGAAGAGGTAATAGCCGAAAACGCCAATGCCCACATCCGAGAATATACGGCCGATGGAGACAGTTTCGTTGTAGCCACAGTTTTCAACGATCTTTGCAATCTTCGCTTCGCGATCCGTGCGGTCATGGTCTTCACGTTTGGCATAAATTGCCGCAAAGACAGCCTTGATTAAAGTAAAAGACGCCGAAACAAAAAGAAAGAAAACGAGAAGAACAATAGCAATGGTGTTCGTATCACCCATTTTCCATGCTCTCCTTGTCCTTGTATGGATCCAGTCCCAAGAACTCACATTCGCGGGCGCGCATCACTTTGCGGTCGGCAGCCTTCATGTGGTCGTACCCCGACAGGTGGAGTAGCCCGTGAACAATCACGCGTTTCATCTCGGCAAAAAAGCTGTTACCGTATTGCGGGGCCTGGCGCTTGACTTGGTCGCGAGCGATATAGATTTCGCCAAGCATTTCTTCTTCGCCGGGGATTTCTTCGTGCCACTCGAACGAGAGCACATCCGTCACCTTGTCGAGTCCGCGGTAGTTCTTGTTCATTTCGCGAACGAACTCATCCGTGCAAAGAACGATATTAACGTTGTTCTCCGTACCTTCTTCGGCTAGGAGTTTGCGGGCCATAGCTTCGAACTTATCCTTCCACGGGAAGGACTCGATATTCCCCTCGCACAGGAAATCGATAGTGTAGTCTTTCTTTTTACTAGCAGGGTCTGGCATTAAATGTTATACCACTTTTTTAATACGTTGATAATGGCTTCGGCTTGCGCCTTGCCTGTAATCTTGAACTTGCCTTGAGGCTTGAACATGCCTTGCATTTTGCGGTAACGGCGCAAAGAGACCTTCGGTTCGCTGAATTCACCCGTTTTCGGATCGCGATCCTGGTAAAAGAACATCACGGTCGGCCAAGCACCCTTCGACAGGACTTCCTTGTCCAATTCCTTGATGACGACTTCGCCGGTTTCTTCGTCAGTGTATTCGACGGTCAATTCTTCGACTTCTGCGCTCATTTTTACCTCCAATGAATTACAAGACTCCTATCTTGCCACAAGCACTATACAATTATAACATTATTATGGAAATGATGGGAAATGTAATTAGGAAAGTATAGGAGAATGCAGTAGGAAGTAGGAAGTTAGAAGTAGGAAGGAAAACAAATAAGCAATTTTTATTTGCAGTCAACTGCCTACTTCCTACCGCCTACTGTCTACTCACCACTTCGTGGTGATGATGTTCACAGCAGCCGCCGTGGGTGTGGTCATGGCTCCCGAGAACGCGATGCGGCACGCCATGGGCAATCAAATCGACTTCGCAACCATATGTGCGATGGAGCATATCCTCGGTTAAATTTGCGCCTTCATGATAATGCACAGAATGGTTCACGCACACGACGCTTTTCACCTTATGCGAAAGAGCCATCAAGTCATGCGTTACAATCACAATCGTCATGGTTTCGCTAAATTCGGCAAGCATGTTGTAAAGCGCTTCAATTCCCGCCACGTCAATGTTGTTGGACGGTTCATCCAAAAAGAGAATCTTCGGATTACAGACAAGAGAACGAGCAATTAAAACACGCTGACGCTCACCACCGCTGAGTTCGCCCAAGCGACGGTCCAAATAGCCACCGATATGCACACGTTCAAGCGCGGCCTTAACCTCTTCCGATTTCGAAGAAAGCCCAATCTTTCCAGTAGCAACGCACTCGCCCACCGTAATCGGGAATTCAATATTCTTATTCGTGTTCTGCGGCACATAACCAACAGCCACACGTTTCGTCGGAACCTTTTCGCCAAACAAGCGCACAGTCCCAGAAGTCGGTTTCAAAAGCCCAACCATTAACCTCATCAACGTGGACTTGCCACCGCCATTTGGCCCGATGATGGCAACAAAGTCATTTTCGTCAATTGAAAGATTCACGTCCGTCAACACGGGCGACTTTCCATAGCCAAAATTGAGATCTTTGATGTCGATTGCAGACATTACTTTTTGCCAGCCTCTTTGAGTGCTTCAATAAACTTTTCCGTATTACCAATAAAGTCTGCGGCAAGCGGATCCGTTTCGACGACAACAGCGCCAAGATCCTTTGCAATTGTTTCTGCAGCACGTTTACTGAATTCCGGCTGTACAAACACGGCCTTTATTCCATTCTTGCGGCCCATCTTGATGAGGTTCGCCAAATCACGCGGCTTGGGTTCCTTGCCGTTCACTTCAATAGCATACTGCTTAAGCTTGAAATCCTTTGCCAAGTAACCATAAGACGGGTGGAACACGATAAAAGAACGACGGTCACTCGGTAAACTGATAACAGTTTCATTCAATTTACGCATAACTGCGGTCAACTGATTTTGAACAGCCTGAACTTGACTGGTATAAAAAATTTCATGTTCAGGATCAAGTTGCTTTAATGCTTGATAAATATTTTGAGCCAAGAATTTCACACGATATGGAGATGTCCAAATATGCGGATCAATTTCATCTTCATCGTGATGATGTCCATGAATTTCATGGTCATCATGTTCCGACTTCATCCATTCAATATTCTTAGAAATATCGATGACTTTAACATCTTTATTTGCGGCTAAAAAACGAGGCAGCCAAACTTTATCTAGACCTGAGCCATCCGAAAAATAAACTTGAGCCAGCGAAAAAGCCTTGATCACAGCAGGTTTCGGTTCAAAGTTGTGCGGATCGGCACCCGGCGGCAAAAGCGTCACCACATTCACGCGATCACCGCCAAGCATTTTCACAAGCGTTGCATAAGGCTGCAACGAAACGGCAACGGTAATTTTTCCATCTTCAGCAAAAACAACGGCAACAGCAAACGTAACAAGCAAGAATAAAAAACGTGCAATACGACGCATTATTTTTTCCCTTCCAAGAAAGCGTTAAAATCTATTTCACTAACGTTATTTACAATAAATTCTGGTTTCACATCAAGGCGTTCGACATCCGCCATTTTTGATTCGCCACACAGGGGCAACACAAATCGGCAACCGGAGCGCTTTGCCAGTTCAAAGTCCGTATAGAGTCTGTCGCCCACAAACAAGATTTCTTCAGGGCGGTAAAGCTTTAAAAGTCCCGAAAGCATAGCCGGATTCGGCTTGCCAAAACTCATCTCGGGTTCGACACCATAAGCTGTTTTCAAAAGCGCCATGAAACTACCGATATCGGGCACAGGGCCACGTTCGTCGGGGCAAACAAAATCCGTATGCGTCACCCAGAACGGGATGCCATGCTGCACTCGGAAAGAAAGCTCGCAAAGTTCACGGTAATCGAAGCTGTTGTGGTAAGCGACAAGCACAAGTTCCGTTTCTTCGACCGACGGGCGCAAATTGAGACTCGGATCCTGCGCCGCAAACCATTCGTACACTTCCGGGTTTGCAAAGAAAAACACGTTCTTGATTTTGCGTTCGTGAATGGCATCGAGCGAAAGATACAACGCCGAGATAATAGAATCATCGGCAAGCGGAAGCCCCATGACCTTGAGGCGGTTTTCGTAAAAGACCGGAGACTTGCTCGTGTTGTTGCTCAAATAATAGACAGGCACGCGCTTTGCCACGCAATTGACCGTTTCGACCGCACCAGGGTATGGGCGGCCACTCAAATAGAGAGTTCCGTCTAAATCGAAGACAACTGCTTTTACTTTTTTCACGGGATGTAATATAGAAATTAGTAGGAAGTAGGAAGTAGGAAGTAGGAAGTTGATGAGGCTTAGAGCTTAGATTTTTTTATTTTTAAGTTATGAAAACTCCCGATAGCCGTTTCTATTGTCCGCTCATTAGCGTTGGTACCATTATCTTGGACGAAAACGAAAGCAGCCATGCCGTACGCGTTTGCCGTGCTGCAAATGGCGACATATTGCAACTCTGCGATGGCCTCGGGCATTACGCCGACGCAACGATTACCAAGGCAGACGCCAAGGCCTGCGAAGTCCGCGTAGATACGGTCGAAGACGCGCCCCTCAAGCGCCCGCGCCTGAATCTCGGTATCGCCTGCCTCAAGGATGACGCGCTCGAAGAAGTCGTATTCCATGCAGCACAAACCGAAACGGACAGCGTTATTTTCTTGCGTACAGACTATTCGCAGGAACCGAAAAATTCCGATTTGAAAAAGACAGTTCGCCGCGCCGAGCTGAAAGCGCTCGTGAGTTTAAAGCAATCGAAAAAGCCCTGGATGACACGCATCGAAGGGCCGATTGAATTTGCGGAATGGCTTTCGCAGTATAAAGGAGACTTGATCCTCTGCGATATCGATGGAGTACGCAAATTGGATTTGGGTTTGGAGGAAAGCTCCGCAAACGGGAATGCCGCGGGCGGTTCCATAGCAAATGAAAATGCCGCACCGATTACTTTACTTGTAGGCCCGGAAGGCGGTTTTTCGCCCCGCGAAATCGAAGCGGTAAAATCGTTCAAGAACGGCAAAGTCCATTTGCTGAACCTCGGTAACACGCGCCTCCGCGCAAGAACAGCCGCAATAATTGCACTAGGGAAAGTTTTATAGGGCTATGAGGTATGAGCAACCGCTCAAAGCGAAGCGTGCTCAAAGTGCTTTAGCACGACCTCAAAGCACTTCAGTGCGACCCCATACCTAAAACCTACAAACTAACTTTGACTTTTTCGCGCATAGCCATGACGGTTGCCTTGGCTTCTTCGACGGTGTTGCGACGAGCAAGGAGAACGCCCATACGGCGGTGTCCCTTGAGTTCCGGCTTTCCGAACAAGCGAAGGCCCGTATCCGGTTCTGCAAGAACTTCTTCGAGGCCGCTGAACTTCACGTGGTCAGAATCGCCATCGACGACGATAGCCTTCGAAGCGCTCGGGCCGTGGAATGCGATGTTTGGAATCGGGAGGCCAAGAATAGCGCGTGCGTGCAAAGCAAATTCGGAGAGGTCCTGAGAAATGAGCGTCACCATGCCGGTGTCGTGCGGACGCGGAGAAACTTCGCTGAACAGGACTTCATCTTTACAGACAAACAGTTCCACGCCAAAGATGCCGCGACCGCCAAGGGCGTCCGTGACCTTCTTCGCAATCACTTTCGCTTGTTCCAAAAGTTCCGGTTTCATGGGCTGGGGCTGCCAAGATTCCTGATAGTCGCCACCCACCTGGTGGTGGCCAATCGGTTCTAGGAAGCTCGTACCAGCCACATGGCGGACCGTGAGCAAAGTAATTTCGTAATCGAACGGCACAAAGCCTTCGACAATCACACGGCTGGCAGCACCCGTGCGGCCACCCGTCTGAGAAATGTTCCAGGAGTTTTCAATGTCAGCTTCAGTCTTGATGACGCTCTGACCATGACCAGAAGAACTCATCACCGGCTTCACCACGCACGGGATGCCAATTTCCTTGACCGCAGCCTTGAAATCTTCGAAGTTGTCGGCAAAGCGATACGGGCTCGTCTTGAGTCCAAGCTCTTCGGCAGCGAGTCGGCGAATGCCTTCGCGGTTCATCGTGAGCTTGGTAGCCTTAGCGGTCGGGATGACGTTGTAGCCTTCCTTTTCGAGTTCCACGAGCGTATCCGTTGCAATAGCTTCGACTTCCGGCACGATGTAGTCCGGTTTTTCCTTTTCAATAACGGCGCGGAGTTCCTTGCCATCGAGCATGTTGATCACGTAGCTGCGATGAGCCACCTGCATGCCAGGCGCGTTGGCGTAACGGTCCACAGCAATCACTTCGACGCCGAGGCGCATCATTTCGATGATGACTTCCTTGCCTAATTCACCTGCTCCGCAGAACAGGACCTTGGTTGCACTAGAACTTAGAGGTGTACCGATTTCTGCCATATAGTCTCCTTGATATGCTAAAAATATAGGAATAGTAGGAAGTAGGAAGTAGGAAGTAGGAAGGAAATGTTTGGTAAAAGTGGTTAGTGGTTAGGAAAAGCTTGGTAAAAGGGTTAGTACCCCATAGCCTCTAATCTTTCACACAGCGGACTGGCACGGCATAATTTTTATCTCTTTGTTTCAAAAGCGTTCGAAGAATATCTATAAAATGACCAAAACTTCCTGATATATAAGCTTCAACATCATGTTTAAAATCCATAGAATAGGCGGAATCTCGGCTATTGCTTTCTGTAGAGCTCCAAAAATGTGCATCATTTTCAACAATTTTATCTTCTTCAAAATTTCCATCACTAGCCCTGCATCCGATAGGCAGGGCAGAAAATCCATAATCATCTCTACCGGCTGCATAGAACTTAAATTCGTTTTCAATCGGTCCAACTCTAGATTTAAGCAATGTATAAGCGTACTCTTCTCCGCCAGCAGATTTAATCAACGTTTCCCATTCCGCTTTTGATGGCAAATGAAAACCGACAAGGCAAACATCTTTAGTCAAATTCCATGGATAAAAGCGACCATATTTAGAGCAATATTCAACGCTATCGAGATAACAATAACTCCCCTGCACATCGTAATTCAAATTTTCCGCCATCCAAGTCTGCTTACCGATGGTGACAGTTTTATAAGTTTGTCCGTCACGGGAATCTATGACGCTATCTTTCACAACACTCGAAGGGTGAACGAAACCCGACTTTGATTTTCTATCTTTGACGCAACGAACAGAATACCGATTACGAACATCATCGCGATTGAAATGGGCATCCTCGCCATTATCCAGGCTCACAGAATTCGAAACGTCATGGTCATCAACACTCCAAAAATTAGCGATTGAGCTCTCGAAATAAGTTCCGTTTTCAAAAGACGAACGACCCACAGGAATCGCAGAAAATCCATAATCGTCCGTACCATTCGTTTCCCAACCCATCGTTGATTTGAGCATTTTTCCGGCAGATATTTTTCCACCCACCGCAGAAAACAAGATTTTCCATTCATATGTTGTTGGCAAATGAAAACCTGCAGGGCAAACTCCCTGCACAGGGTAAGCCCCAAGCGGTTTGCAAGTTGATTTATAACCGCACCCCTCGCCATTCACGCCAAAAATTCCAGCACTATCCATCGCCGCGGCCCAAGTATAAAAGCGACCGTATTCAGCACACTTATCAGGATCATTGTTGAAACAGTAGCTATTGGCCGTTGCGTAGTTCAAATTTTCGGCCATCCAAGTTTGCGTGCCAATTGTGACCGTATTGTATTTGCGTCCATCGCGAGAATCAACAAGCGTATCCTTGATAACATCTGAAGGCAAAACAACTTTTGCAACCTGCCTTTCGTCAAGAACGCAACGAACCGATAATCCCATATCCTTTGATTCTTTATACATATCGGCCTTATCATGGTAGTAACTCAGATTCACTGCATACGCGTCTTTTTTATTTTCAAAAAGGGAATCGCTCCAAAAAAACGAAAAATTTCCCTCAGCGCTATAAGTCCCATTATTACCATATCTAAAGCCAGCAGGGAGAACGGAAAATCCATAATCATCCGTTCCATCGCCACCGCCATGCCATCCCGATTTTGACTTCAAAACCTTACCCACCAAGGACGAATCATTCATTCCAAGAACGTCCTCCGAACCAATTTGAGTATACATAACTTCAAAATCCATCCAGCCAACATGATAAAACAAGCTCCTCCATTCACCTATTCTCGGCAGATGTGAACCCGAAGGGCACGCATTCATCGCAGCATCCCATGTATAAAGGCGACCGTACTTTTCACATTTGCCAGAATCATCTCCAAAGCAATAGCTACCCAAAGTATCATAATTCAAATTTTCAGCCATCCAAGTTAGAGAGCCGATAGTCACTGTTTTGTATTTTCGGCCATCGCGTTTATCCGTAAGCATTCCTTCAAGGACCGCCGAAGGTGGGAATTTCTCAAAAGATGACGAAGTTGCAGAAGAAGAGGATTCTTCATTTTTCACCGCCGTTTTCAAGCTTGACGATGAAATTTGCGGTTCAAAAGATTGATCATTTTTAACACAGCGAACAGAAAATCCACTTCCTTTATAATCACCCTCTAATCCCACATCATCTCTGTAATATGACAAAGTAACACTATAGGCATTATTTTCATTTTTCTCTACAGAGCTCCAAAATCCAGCATATTCACTATTTGCGAAAAAGTCATAAGGGACATTCCTATATTTACCATAACTAATGTGAGGTTCCCCATAAAAATCCTCATCGAGTCGAATCGCTCCAGAGGGTAAAATCGAAAAACCATACTCATCCGTTCCTAGACCACCATAGTTCCAATCGAAAGTAGATTTTAGGGTCTTGCCTGCTACAGGCATTCCGCCAACAGTTGTAAACAAAGTTTTCCATTCGGTAGTATCGGGCAAGTGCCAGCCCTCAGGGCAAGCATCCTTTGCAGCAGTCCACATATAAAGACGGCCATAATTAGCACAGTTACTGATGTGGTCGCCATAACAAAAACTCGTACCCATGGTTGCTATGCCGTCTATTATAAATCTTGCTGTTTCGTAATTCAAATTCTCAGCCATCCAAATTTGATGGCCTATTTTTACGGTCTTGTAAATTTGTCCATCGCGAGGATCGACAAGCATTTCCGTAGATTCAGCTAAACGCAGTTCATCGCCAGTTGCGCAACCATCAGCTTTAACTTCATTACGAGAAGCACCACACGCAGCTAGAGTCTCAAGCACAACTGCATAAAGAATCAACATTAAAATTCGTCTAGCCATATTTTCGATTCTCCATTCTTCAATACAGGAGTATTCGCATAGCAGGTGTATTTACATCGTTTTAGTCCACCCATAAACTCTATACATACACATTCCTCCGTCAAAGGGTGGTCGTAAAATTTAATTCTCGGTCGATCCAAGTCATTCATTTTTAAGGGCCCCTCAGATTTTGGAGATTCCCCTTTAACACAACGAACGGAAAAACCTTTATTTTTATTTTCCAAAAGCAGCATCGCGACACTAGAAACATTCGCAAAACCCATGTATGGAATTTGGTTAGACTCGGTTTCTGTAGCACTCCATAAAAAACCATATTCACGTATTTTTTCGAAAGAACCATCTTCGTTCATGACACCGGTGGGGAGTGCCGAAAAACCGTACTTATCAGCAGCAAAATCGCATTGATTGCAATTTTTCCAGCTATCCTTAGACTTGAGCACACTTCCCGCCAAAAATTGTCCCCTTGCATGTTCTATCAACGAAACCAATTCATCATACGTCGGCAAATGCCAGCCATCGGGGCACGCATTCATCGCCGCATCCCAAGTATAAAGGCGGCCATATCTCATGCAATTGCTCGCGTTATTTTTATAACAATAGCTACCGGCCATTTCGTAATTCAAGTTTCTTGCCATCCAGACTTGATCGTCAATAGTCACCATCTTGTAAACTTGACCATCGCGGATGTCACGGAAATATTCAATTTCATTATCAAGCGCCGCATACTGCTTAGGGGCCTCTATGGAATCTGCGAAATCTGATCTTGGAACGGGGTCCGGGATGACAGCGGAAGAATCTGATTCCGGCATGCTCCGGCTTTGCTCACTTCGGCGTTGCTCAGTGCTGACAGTGCAGGCAGCAGAATCTAAGGCAGGGATGACTGCGGAAGAATCCGACGACATATTTTTAGCGGAGCTGCACGCGGCAAGCATCGTCAAAGCTAAAAGCCACAAGAAAACAAATACAGGGATAAATTTATACATAAATACGCCGTTCGTTTATGAAGGCAATATACAAAATAAGAAGAGGCAAGGAGCGAGCCCATAACTCATAGCCCATTCCCTCTAATCCTTCACGCAACGGACGGTGTACATATTTCTTTTATCGTCGTTGATAATATTTGTATGTTCATTACAGCAAATGTTCATGACTGAAGCACTATCCGCTTTTACACTCGTAGAATTCCAGAATCCAGCACAAAAACCATTCATATAAAAGCCTTCTTCTACATTCCAATTCCCTATAGGACGTACCGCAAAGCCATAGTCATCCGTACCATTCCCTTCAACATCATTGCAATAATCACACCAGCCAATTGTAGTTCCGTCTGTTTTACCTGCTAAATCTGTAGTTTTGAGTACTTTACTTGCGATTAAACGCCCACCAACCACAGAAACCAACGTGTTCCAATCCTTGTCCGTCGGCAAATGCCAGCCACTCGGGCATGCCTTCAACGCCGCAGACCACGTATAAATTCGATCTGATTCAGCACAGTTTTGGCTATCGTCGTATTCATTTTGGCATTTACTATTTTTAGTCTTATACCTTATATTTTCAGCCATCCAAGTTTGGCTACCAATTTTCACGGTCTTGTACGTTTTTTTGTCTCGCGGATCTTTAAAGGTTCCCCGAGCCACATTCGAAGGGGGTACAAAAGAAGAAGTCGCATTCGCTCCATTTTTTTGTTCATCATCTTTGATACAGCGAATGCTATACGCATTGAACGAGAAATTATTTTGCAAAATTATGCTATCGTTACAGCAAGGCAAACATACAGCCGTATCAGACGAACCGTCCATTTCTATAGAATGGAAGCACGTCGTAAAACCGATTTTTTCATCATAGTCACTATAATTCATTCTATAGCCAGCGGGGAGTGCCGAAAAACCAAAATCATCCCTGCCGAATCCATTTTCAAAGCGCCCCTTTTGGCGTTCACAATAATGCCAATCGCTTGAAGCCTTCAGCATTTTGCCAGCCACAGCTTCACCGCCCACAGCGTTAATCAGAGTTTCCCAGTCGGCCTTTCGGGGCAAGCGCCAACCCGCAGGGCAAATGTTTACAAGCGAACGCCAGTCATAAAGTTGTCCGTATTTTTCACAACTGCTAGAATCACCATAACAAAAACTGGACTGCGTTTTATAATTGAGATTTTCTGCCATCCAAGTCTGTTTGCCGATTTTGACTGTTTTGTATGTGCGGCCATCACGAGAATCTTTCATGGTTTCCGCTTTTTGCTGTTGTTGCTTACCGCTCGGCAATTTATCTTTCACGCAACGCACGCTGAAACCAAAATTCTTGAGTTTATGAATTAAATTATTTACATCGGAATTGTTTTGCAGATTTACAGCAAACGAGCTATCTCCATTGATTTCTGTAGCACTCCAGAAAAACACTTTGTCACCCATTTTTCCAAACCTGTCTTCATCACTTTTAAAATACCCTGTAGGGAATGCCGAAAATTCCAAAATACCTAACCCATTAGCATTTCCGTCCCAACCTTTTCTAGAATTCAAAGATTGTTCGGCAGAAACATTCACACTCGCCATTCTCAAAAGATCCACCCAATCCGTTTCCGTCGGTAAACGCCACCCCGCAGGGCATGCTTCATTCGCCGCTTTCCACGTATAAAGACGACCGTACTTCATACAAAAACTTTCGTAATTGTTATAACACACGCTATATTCCGTTTCGTAATTCAGATTTTCCGCCATCCAAACTTTATCGCCAACATTTATAGTCTTGTAAATCTGACCGTCACGGGAATCCGTCATAGTTTCATATCCGACACCATCATGCAAAGAATTTTCCGCATCGTTAGACGAATTTCGCGTAGAGCCACACGCAGTCAAAACCACAAGCACCAACGTACTTGCAGCAGACAAAAAAACAACTCGTTTACTCATGATTCGTATCCTTTATTAAGGAATAACTACAAAATTAGTAAACGAGTTCCCAACTAATTTGCGTAAAAAGTTTTTATTAGAACTTCATATCCACAGGATTGAAATTAAACTTCACGCCCGAACGGATCCAGGCATCGGAGCCATCTTCATTTTTATCGTGTGCAAGATTACGGTACACGCGGAATCCGCCACCCGCATAGAGCTTAAACCAATCCGATATTTTTCTTTCGTAAAGGGCATCTACGAGGAACTGTTTTTCAACAACGCCAGACAAAGAATTTTCGGATTTAACAGCTCTGTCGTAGTCCGTATAAAGTTCCTTGTTGCCTTGACGCAACCAAGCAAGCGAAAGCGTCGCCGAATGCACGCTCCCCTTCCAATTCATGTCGAACCACAAATCAAGAGCGTCGCCACCTCTGCGATACCCGATAGGATAATCGACAAAGTAAGCATCGGCATAATCACGGTCGCCCTGATCGCGGTAATTACTGCGATAATTGCGGCGCCCCGTATATTTCAAAAGCGGAAGCCTACTGTTGTTTGCCACCGGATCCGTGCGAACAACATCTAAGCGCCAAGAGAACGTTCCATGCTTGCGGGTTTCAAGTTCATGGTAATACCCAATCATATAATTTATAATGGAACGAGAAGTTCCCATGTCCTTGCGTTCGCCAACCGGACTTGAAATATCTTCCATGTTGATTTGCGCATAAAATTTTGCACCGTTCGTCTTGTAGCCCAATTCTACAGATGTCGCCGCAGATGTATAGCCGGTCGCATAGTTGTCGTGCCAGTACATGAACGGATTAATGGAACGGAATTCCAAAGACTTGCCACCAATCACACTTTGTTCAACAAGGTAAAGCCAAAACTTGCGTGTTTCGACACCGAGCCTGTGGAAAACCAAATTCTTCACGTTTTCGGTGTAAGTGCGGTTACGCTGGTTGCTGACCTGCTTTCCTGGCAGCGTACATTTTTGCGCAAAAGCCTCGCTTGAAGAATCCTGGGGGCAGCCGGTTTCGTGATTCATCACATCGCCAAAAAGCCAAGCGTTTAATGAACTCAGCAAAAAGTCATAACGGAAAATGCCAATATTCAAATTCCAATGAATACCATCGTGATAAGGCAAGCCACCGAGAAAGATATCGTTCTTCGAAATCTTCAAGTCTTCGGGATTGAATCGTCCGAATTGCACAAAGCCAACGGGATTATTCCATTTAGCATAGGCGTTAATCGGGACATTGATATCCAGTTCACTGGGCTTGTAAGTGAAATTCGTTTTGAGTTCACTGTTGAACCAAGCTTCCAAATCCTTGCGCAAAGGAGCTTCGAGCAAGAAATGGAAATTCTTGTAACCAGCACGGAAACTGAGCATAAAGAACGGCTCAATACGTTCTTCGTAACTGCGAGCCGTTTCAAGCGGAATGCGAAGCCCGCGCCAGTTGCTATTCGGGCTGCCATAATGCTCTGCGGTATCGACCGCAAAAACCGGATCGGTCGGGCCACCGTTAAACCCGAAATTGAAATCCGTCCCCAACTGGAAGTAACCGGACTTTTCGACAGACTTTTCAGACTGATTTTCAACAGAAGCAAACGACGCAACCGCCAAAAACGCCCCTACAATAAAAATGGAAATTTGCTTTGTCATATTGTAAATGTATTAAAACTAGCCAGAAGTAGTTAGTTATTAGTCATTAGTTCATAGCTAATAATTAAAAAAACATATCCAAAGCGCACTCGCAAACAACCTCAAAGGGCAACACCCGACCTCACACCTCAAAACCTCTACAGAGCGGAGCGGACATCCGTGAGCCACAAGTGCCTCGTATCAACGAGTCATCGAAGGCGACCTTTGACCACTTAGTGCTTTAGCACTTATGTGGGCATGGCCACCTTTAGGTGGGAGTGAGGCGAAGACGGAGTCTTGTATTACACAAGAGCCGAACGGTGCGCAAGAAGGACCACCCAGGCAGGGAGACCCGGGTGATCCCTTGTGTTGTGGTAGGTGCGCACTCACGCACCCATGTGTGTGTGTTCTTTCTCGGAGGCGCACTCGAAAACATTCGAACGCACCAGGTCGAATTTTTGGTATTACAATGTAGGCTAACCGTTATTCACGATTAGAACAAGTCATTCATACGCATAAAGGCAGGCAAGTCGTAATCGACGTTGCTTTCCTTAAGAGCGTCTTCGGAGCCCTTCTGGTTACGCATAAAAGCAGGAGTGCCATAATCCACAGCGCTCACCTGTTCAGTCTGAGCCGGGCGAGATTCCTGCTTGTTCAAGGAGCTTGCATAATTGCCGTTAGAAAGCGGATCCGCATCGGCTGCACCCGGCATTTCTTCCGTTTCGCGAACGGTCTTGGTAGCCGTTGCAACAGATTCTTCGGCATAGCTAGCCTTAGCATCAAAGCTCGGAGAAGCAAAAGACGATGCCGGAGCGAACATGGCGGCAGCTTGATTTATCGGAGTAGCCGGACGGGCTGCACTTGCGTATTGCGGGACAGAAGCATAAGACGGAGCAGCAGAAACAGTGCGCTGTGTGACAGCCGGAGCAGCAACAGTCTGAGCAGCCATAGCAGCCGTCGGCATAGCAGCGGTCGGCATGGCAGCAGGCATAGCGGCAGTGGCACGGCCAGCGAGAGCAACAAAGTTAGTTGTCGGACGCGGAGTAGCCTGCACCGGAGCAACCTGAGCCTGATAAGCAGCCTGTTGGTATGCAGCAGCGGCATTCATATTAGCATAACCAGCAGCAGCGGCATTGTTCGTGCCACCGCAACCCGTTGCGATAATAGTGATGCAAACCTTGTCGCCAAGTTCCGGAAGAGTGATGTCACCGACGATGATGTTCGGGTTGCCTTCTTCGCCCACAGCGTCGTAAATGTGTTCCATAGCTTCGTTGTGTTCGAGCAAGGAATAGTTTTCGCCATGAGAAACGTTGATAAGCACGCCAGAAGCGCCCTGGATATCGATATCTTCGAGAAGCGGAGAAGAAAGAGCTGCATCGGCAGCGGCAACACCGCGACCTTCACCTTCAGCCGTACCCGTACCCATGAGAGCGGAACCGCCCTTGAGCATAACCTTGCGGATATCAGCAAAGTCAACGTGCACAAGACCGTGACGGAACATGATGCTGCAGATGCTCTGCACTGCATTGCCGAGGATTTCGTCAGCCATCTTAAAAGCTTCATCGACAGTAGCGTTCTTGTTCGTGTTCTGGATGAGGTTCAAGAGCTTCTTGTTTTCGATAACGATAATGGTGTCAGCAGCTTCGCGGAGAGCGCGAACGCCATTCTGAGCCAAAGAATTACGGACGTTACCTTCGAAGCGGAACGGCTTTGTGACAACGGCAACCGTAAGGATGCCAAGTTCACGAGCAACGGTAGCAACGATCGGAGCTGCGCCCGTACCGGTACCACCGCCCATGCCTGCCGTAACGAACACGAGGTCAGCACCTACCATAGCCTTCTTCAAGTCATCGATATTTTCTTCGACAGCCTTGCGACCCATTTCCGGGTCCATGCCAGCACCGAGATTTCTCGTGCTCTTTTCACCGATAAGGATCTTATGGTCAGCGAGACTCTGGTCGAGAGCCATAGCATCGGTATTGATGGCATAGTATTCTACACCTTCAATATTCATCTGCTTCATACGGTTCACAGTGTTGCCGCCGGCACCGCCGACGCCAAACACCTTCACCTTGGCGTTTCTGGATGGGGTATCGTCACCCGTGATACGAGACATAGCCTCGAAGTTGATGTTTTCAAAGTCACTCATAGTTTATCTCCCTGATTTGAGTGGTTTAACAGTTAAAAGTAAGTCTTGATGATGTCGCGAATGCGTTGCATACCCTTCTTCACAGAAACGAGCAATTGGGTATCCGTGTCACGCTGTTTTCTTTCGCGATGTTTCTTGTTCGCGTAGTACAAGAGGCCAATACCTGTTGCGTAAGACGGATTCTGGAACGCTTCCTGAATGCCGCTCATGCCTCTCGGCTTACCAATATGGACAGGCTTCTTGAATACTTTAGCTGCAATTTCTTCGATTCCCGGAAGGTTGCAGCAGCCACCCGTAAGCACGATACCGCCATCAATAACGGTATCCAAGTGGTGCTTTTCCAAATCCTTCGCCAAGAGCTTGAAGATTTCAGCCACACGCGCTGTAATAATTTGTGCTAAAAGTTTACGAGAACAAAGAACTTCTCCACGGTCACCCACACCTGGGACCGGGAAGGTTTCATCTTCAATCAAATTGTTGAGCGAGCAGGTGCCATACTTTTTCTTGAGTTCTTCGGCCTTTGTCAAAGAGACCGGAACCTTAAGGCACTTGCTAATATCACTTGTAATAATGTTACCGGCCATGTCAAGCGATGCCGTGTAACGCACGGAATCCTTTACAAAAACAGCCACGTCGGCAGAACCTGCACCAATGTCAATCAATGCCACACCGAGTTCGCGTTCATCGTTGGAAAGAACGGCAGAAGCGGCAGCAAGCGGTTCCAAAACAAAACCGGCAACGTTAAGTCCTGCACGGTTGACGCACTTGGCGATATCCTGGAGGGCATTCGGACGCGAGGTTACTACCTGAACTTCCACACCCAAGCGGCGGCCAGAATAGCCTTTGGGATTGCGAATACCCGTTCTATCATCCAGCGTATATTCACCTGGGAATACATGGATAATTTCGCCAGCCTTGTCAGGAAGCGTACTTGCAAGCCTCTGGACGTTCACGATATCTTCATCGCGAACTTCATTTGTCGGTAACGAAACAAGTCCCTTGTAGCTGTAAGACGACACATGCTTACCCGCAATGCCTACATAGACATCGCGCACATCGACTCCCGCCGATGATTCAAGCATATGGACGGCCTTTTGCAACGTCTCGACGACAGAATCGTATTCATCGGACGATTCCAGCGGGAAGTCGCCACATTCCACGACTCGGACGGATTCACCTTCCGAGATGCCGACAAACAAATTTACTTTCGAGGCACCGATATCAAGCCCGAAAATATAGTCCTCTTTTTTGACCATTTGCTTATTGTCATCCATTGGTACACCTCTTATCGATGTTTTTTATATACGCAAATCCATGAAATCTCATATCGACCTCGCTAGCGCAAAGGAAATCTCTCCTAAAGCCCTTGCCGACAGCATCATACAAAGTAAACAAATCCTTATCCCAGTTCGATTCCGGGAACATCACGCGGAACCCGACATCCTTGAAATACACTTCAAATGCGCGGTCATTCTCGGACCAGCCCACTTGCGAAACGCGCTCATAGAGCGGCTTGTTCAGATTGAGCATGGTTGACAAGAACGAAGCCACCTGCTTGACCTTTCCCAAGGATTCCGTTTCAAGAATCGGCAAATGGAGCGCTGTCATCATAGACATCGGAAGCGAAAGACCTCTTTCGGAATAGACCGTAGCCTTGCCGTCTTCAAGCACCGACAAAATCGGGGACGCTTCTTGAATCTTGATGTACAAAGACGACGGGAACTTGCTTTCGACTTCGGCAGAATGAATCAGCGGAATCTGCAAGAGCGATTTCCTGACAGAATCTGCATCCAGTTCCGACATGAGCATGCCCGTTTCCACCTGAGCGCTCTGCACCACATCTTCCCAAGAAAGCATGCGATTGCCTTCAATTTCGATGTACTGCAAATGCCTGAATTCCAGCGGATTAATTTGGTTTAAATAGAAACGACTTTGCCACAGTGCAACGGAGGCAATGACAAACAACAAGGTCAAAATCCAACCTTTGCGCTTGTACCAACGAACAGCAGAACCCACACGCACACGTCTCTTACGTGAACGTTTACGCCTGCGCTTGCGTTCGTTATAGCCGATCCGTCGACCGAACATGTTCGTATCATTTAAACTCAAATACTCTTCTCCAAAATCGTCTGGCCGAGTTTCCAAATGTTACCGGCGCCCATAAGAACAATCACATCGTTCGGCTTAAGCAAATCCTTGCAAACCGGGATCAAGTTGTTCACGTCACCAATAAAGCGGGCATCGCGGTGGCCGCGGTCAGCAGCACTGTTGGCCACCATGGCACCTGTCACGCCCTCAATCGGCTTTTCGCGAGACGGATAAATGTCGGTCACCAAGAGCACATCGCAGTTCGAAAATGCGCTACCAAATGCTTCGTGCTGATCGCGAGTGCGAGTAAACAAATGCGGCTGGAAAGCAACAATAATGCGCTTATCCGGGAACGCTTCGCGGAAACCGAGAAGTGTAGCGGTCGCTTCGGTCGGATGGTGAGCATAATCATCAAACACCATCACGCCATTCTTTTCGCCAATGAATTCAAAGCGGCGCTTGACACCTTCGAATGCAGCTACAGCCTTGCGGGCAACTTCAATGGAAATACCTTCTTCGACAGCAAGCGCTACGGCAGCCGTTGCATTCAAAACGTTGTGACGGCCCGGAATCTGGAGTTTAAATTCGCCAAGACTCTTGCCATCGCAAAGAATTTCAAACTTCGGATAACCCTTCACGAACGCGAGATTTTCAACGCGGTACTTGGCCTGGCGCGTAAAGCCATACGTAATCACCGGCTTCTTGAGGTGAGCCAAAATCTGCTGCACGTTCGGGTCATCAAGGCATACAATCACCTGACCGTAGAACGGAATCTTATTCGCAAACTGCGTAAACGCATCCTTGATTGCATCGATATTTTCGTACGTATCGAGATGATCGGCATCGATGTTCGTGATAATCGCCGAAGACGGCATCATCGAAAGGAAGCTGCGGTCAAATTCGTCACTTTCAGCAATGAGGTAATCGCCGTGGCCCACTTTGGCACCACTGCACTTACCCTTCACAATTCCACCCACAATAATCGTCGGGTCAAGGCCAGCTTCTTCCCAAATAGCGCCAACGATAGAAGTCGTTGTCGTCTTGCCATGCGTACCGGCAATGGAAAGCGTGTACTTGAGGCGCATCAGTTCACCGAGCATTTCAGCACGGCGAATCACCGGAATGCGGCGAGCGCGAGCTTCAACAAGTTCCGGATTGTCAAACGGAATGGCAGAAGAATAAACAACCAAGTCCGCATCTACAACATTCTTGGCTTCGTGCTTTGCATCAATGCGAATGCCAAGACCTTTCAGGTAGTCGATGACAGCGCCTTCGCCCATATCGGAACCCGTCACGACAAAGCCATTTTCGTGGAGCACTTCGGCAATACCGGACATACCAGCGCCACCGATACCCACGAAATGAAGGCGACGAACACGTTTACAATCATTAATCTGCATTACGTTCTCTCCATATCCAGAATAATTTTCGCAATCTGGTCAGCGGCATCGGGCATGCCAAGCGTTGCTGCGGCCTCGCCCATCTGCTTCAGGCGTTCCGGATCATACAGGAGCGCTTCAACTTTATTCCAAAGATCATTCGGTTCTTCATCAAGTTCCACAAGAGCAGCGCCCGCCTTTTCAACAACGCGAGCATTGTGTTCCTGATGGTTTGCAGTCGCATGCGGGTACGGGAGCAAAATAGAGGGCTTACCAAATGCAAGAATTTCTGCAAGTCCCGAAGCTCCAGCGCGGCTGATAATCAAGTCGGCATGTTTCATGTAGGCGTAAATGTTATCGAGGAATCCGCGAACAGCAACGTTGGGCAAAATGCCAAGGCGTTCGTTGATACTATCAACATTCTTTACACCCACTTGCCAAACCACGCTAATATCTTCGTGAGCAGCAATGCGGCCAATACTTTCTTCAATCTTGTTGTTGATGCCAACAGCACCCTGGGAGCCACCGACAATGAATACAGCCTTGCGACCTTCACGGTATTCAATCGGACGAGCCAAGGAATCCGCTGAAGGCAAATCACGAATCGGGTTACCCAGAATACGCGTTTTTTCAATCGGGAATCCCTTCATCGCTTCTTCGGAAGTGACAAAGACCGTCTTTGCATAACGCGCACCAACTTTATTTGCAATACCGGCAACGGCGTTCTGTTCCTGCAAATAAACCGGGATGCCCATAGAACCTGCCGCAAGCACAATCGGGAGCGACACATAGCCACCCGTCGCCACGACAACATCCGGGTTCACTTTTTTCACGACGCTCTTCGCACGAATGAGCGACTTCGAAAGTTTAAACGGGAGTGCCAAATTTTTGAGGAACGGTCCACGATGCAGAGGAACAGCCGAGATATATTCGTACGGCCAATCCTTTGCCACAAGGCGTTCTTCCATAGCATCCTTGCGGCCAGCAAATGTAATATCTGTAACACCCATCTTCTTTAAACTCTCGGCAATAGCCACTGCCGGGAATATGTGGCCACCAGTGCCACCGCAAACAAAGAGGAACTTTTTCATATAGAACTCCTTCTTGTCCTAAAATTCATGTATGAACCCGTGTCGAACGAAACATTGTTGCTTATATAAGGTTCACGAATGCTCTTTCCACTCGTCGGGCGCGAAATATTCAACAAAATTCCAATAAAAGCAGCCGTAACCATCAGGTTCGTTCCGCCATAGCTAATAAACGGAAGCGGCTGGCCGGTCGCCGGAATAAGCCTTACGCAAACACAAATGTGAATCACAAAATTCATGAATACCGAAGTCGTAAGCGCTACAGCCAAATACCGGCCAAATCGAGTCGTCGACGACCTTGCAATGTTGTAGCCCTGCGAGAAAAGAATCGCAAAAGCTAGCAAGACCAAGAACGTCCCCACAAATCCAAATTCTTCGCCAATCACTGCGTACACAACGTCTTTATGCGCTTCGGGCAAGTAACCCAGTTTCTGTTCGCCCATGCCAATTCCCGTTCCAAACAAGCCGCCATTCCCGAGCGCTTCAAGAGCATGGTCCACCTGGTACTGCGAATTTTTCATGGCGCCATCGTTAGAGAAAAACGCAAGGATACGCTGGCGGGTATGCGACTTGCAAAGCATCGCAATAATTCCCATCGGCACGCTCACCAAAACGCCCAAGCCCACGTACTTGTAGTTTGCCCCCGCAATCATAAGCAGCACAAGCAGCAACGTGCAGAACATGATAAACATCGAGTAGTTCGGCTGACTCAAAAGCAAAATTGCAGAAATCCCTAAAGGAATCGCCGGCTGGACAATCGAACACTTGATTGACTTGATTTCGTCGCCCGCATCCGAAAGTTTCGAGCAAATCCAAATGATAAATGCAAACTTCAAAATCTCGGACGGCTGAATACCAAAGATCCAACGAGAAGCGCCCTTTGTCGCCACACCCGAAATGGTCGCCGCCAAAGTGAGCACGGCCCCAAAGCCAAAGATATAGCGCGCAAGAACTTTCCACAGCGCATAATCAATCTTGCAGAACACCGCCAAAATCACAACCGAGGCAAAAACCTTAGTCAAGTGCGACATCAAGTAATGTTCCGGAGACAAATTCTTCGAAGAGGCCACAGGCGCAGATGCGGAATAGATAATAGCTACGCCAAAGCACATTAATATTAATGTGACAAACAGCAAAAGCTTGTTTATTCCCTGTGTCTGAGTCGTTGTGGACATTTTAACTTCGAATTCCTTCCTTAAAATCTGAGCACCGGCACCATGTGCAACAGAGCATCGACAACACGTTCCATGTGCATGCCGCGGCTACCCTTCACCAACACAACATCGCCTTCGGCAACGGATTGGCTCAAGCAAGTCACAGCATCATCGACTGTATCGAAATGGAACACGTTCTTCATGCCGCGAGACTTTGCGCCTTCGACATATTTTTTCGCTTCGTTACCCACAGCAATGAGCATATCGAAATTCATTTCGGGAACCATAGCGCCAATCTGCTTGTGCAAATTGCCACTTTCCTTGCCGAGTTCAAGCATGTCGCCGAGTACAGCAATACGCAATCCTTCAACTTTCATGTTGCCAAGCGTCTGGAGAGCCATCTTCGTCGAAGACGGATTGGCATTGTAACAGTCCGAAATAATCCTGAAGCCATTTGCGATTTTCACTTCCATGCGCATGCTCGTGGAGCTAAATCCAGCAAGAGCCTTTGCAATATCGCCCTTCGGGATGCGGAAAGCTTCGCCCACGGCAATGGCAGCAAGAGCATCGTAAAGATTGTGGTCACCTGGAACATTCAACGTAAAGTGCGTACGACCGACGTAGAAATCAGCGCAGAGATTTTCGTTCCACTTGAGTTTTTCCGGCTTGATGACACCACGGCGCACACCGAAGGTCACAACCTTGTAATTCTTGGTTGCCTTCACCTTGCAAAGGCGTTCATCGTCGGCATTCACAATCAGCGTGCCGCCCTTCTTGAGTCCTGCGACAATGTTAATCTTTTCATTGAACACGCCATCCAAATCGCCAAGGCGTTCAAGGTGGCTTGCGCCAATGTTCGTAATCACGGCAACATCCGGCTCGGTAGCCAACGAAAGCGGACGGATTTCGTCCGGGCCACTCGTTCCCATTTCGACAACAGCAGCTTCATGGCTGTGCTTCAGCTGGAACAGCGTCATCGGGACACCGATATGGTTGTTGAAGTTCCCCTGCGTAGCATGGGTATTGTACTTCATCGAAAGTACAGCCTTCGTCATTTCCTTTGTAGTCGTCTTGCCGTTACTACCGGTAATAGCGACCTTCTTCAACTTGAAAAGTTTTTGATAGCCCTTGGCAAGCTTCAAGAGAGCCTTTGTCGTATCATCGACCGGAGCGTACATCTTGAAATTCGGATCGATAGCAGCTTGGTTTACAACGCTCATCAGAGCTCCATCCTTTTCCATTTGAGATACAAACTGGTGGGCGTCAAAACGTGCGCCCTTAATTGGCCAAAAGACAACGCCCTTGGCTTTTTCACGAGAATCCATGCAGAGATTCACCTTGCGTTTCAAGGTGCGAGCCGGAACACCGACAGCTTCGGTTTCCAGAATCTCAAGCATTTCTCCAATAGTCAAATCAAGCTTCAGCATCAGACATCGCCTTCACCGCGATTTCGCGATCGTCAAAATGATGTTTGGTCTTACCAATAATCTGGTAATCTTCATGGCCCTTGCCTGCAATCACAAGCCAGTCGCCACTCTTGAGTTCCGCACAAGCGCGGTTAATCGCTTCTTCGCGGTTTTCAACAACTTCAAACTTGTCCGTAGTCATGCCGGCGCGAACGTCAGCGATGATGTCGGCGGGCTTTTCGGTACGCGGATTATCCGACGTGAGCCAAGCCTTGTCCGCAATGCGTTCAGCAATGCCGCCCATAATCGGGCGCTTTGTCTTGTCACGGTCACCACCGCAACCGAACACGGTCGAAAGTTTACCGCGGCAAAGGCTACGAGCCGTATTCAAAACGCGTTCAAGAGCATCCGGCGTGTGGGCGTAATCCACAATCACGTGCTTGCCATCCTTGCTCCAGACCTTTTCAAAACGGCCCGGAACGCGAACATTTGCAATCGCCTTGCGCATAGCGTCTTCAGGAATTGCAAGCGCATGAGCCCAAGAAAGCACCAAGAGCACATTGTCAACGTTAAAGTCACCACAAAGCGGAGTTTCAAATTTTTCGGTCGCAATCATCGGAAGCGTAAATTCAAGACCGTCTTCCGTGCTTTTCACTTCGCCAAACGGCTTTACATCGGCCTTGGCCTTGCCGAGTCTCGAAACAGCAACCTTGCGGCAATCCAAGCAATTAAAGAGTTTTTCGCCATGTTCATCATCAATATTGATAACGGCAACACCATTTTCGGCGAGGTACTTTGTAAAGAGCAACTTCTTTGCTTCAAAGTAAGCATCCATCGTCTTGTGGTAATCGAGATGGTCTTGCGTCAAGTTGCTAAAGAGCCCGCTCTTGTAATGGATTCCAGCAACACGTCCTTGATGGAGCGAATGCGAAGACGCTTCCATCACGAGGTCCGTGCAGCCAGCATCAACAGCGCGAGCGGCAAATGCATAAAGGTCCAAAAGCCCCGGAGTCGTAAGCGTTGCCGGCACGGACTTGTCACCAATCTTGTTCAAAATGGTTCCAAGAAGAGCCACCTTGTGGCCTGCGGCTTCGAGCATGGCATTCATCAAAAACGCACTAGTTGTCTTGCCGTTCGTGCCTGTGATGGCATGGCAAATCAACTTGCTGAACGGGTCTTTGTAGAAAATTTTAGCAGCTTCAAGGCGCGCGGCCTTCACGTCGGGCACCTGAATCCATTTTGACGTAAGCCCTTCTGGAGCCATCGTCTCGCCCACAACTGCCACGGCGCCAGCAGCAATGGCACTACGGGCAAATGCTTCGTACCCTTCCGTTGGAACAGAGAAGAACAAATTCCCCGGTTTCACACGGCGGGAATCATCACAAAGCCCCGTCACGGACAACTTTTCCATAAGTCCTTCCGAAATCATCAGCTTTTCTCCTTTAAGGTCAGCTTGCAAACCGCCCCCTTCCGCAAGGCTTCTTCGGCCTTGGGTTCCTGAGCAACAACGCGTCCCTTTCCTGTATATTCAACATTCATACGGATGTTCCCCATCACTTCGAGAGCATCCTTCAGCGAAAGCCCTTGCAAATTGGGCATACGGCTTGCCACCGCATCGCCAAGCAAAAGCGTTTTGCCATTGACAAGTCCCATATCAACTCGTTCCGAAATCACGCGGAGTCCCTTGCCTTCAAAGCGGACAGGGCAACGGTGTTTCTTTGCATATTCCTTAGCCGAAGAAGCCGTCATCCCGGCAAAATCCTTATCGCACGGAGAACCTAGTTTCACCTGCTTTAAGTTGTGCGCAATCGGCGAAAGCGCCGGATGATAATAAATCCCTTCCATGATGCGGCGGAAAATCGGGCCTGCAGTAAGGCCACCCACATGTTTACCTTGCGGGTCGTCCACAAGCACCAAGCACACATAACGCGTATCTTCAGCAGGAGCAAGCCCAATGAACGAAGCCACTTGAGAATTGCGGTCGTAAGAGCGGGTCAAGTGATTGTACTTTTCAGCCGTACCCGTCTTCCCGCCAAACAAAACATCTTTCAACTTCTGCGATGCCACACGCTTTGCCGTACCACTGTTCACCACGCGATTGAGCATTTTGCGGATTGTTGCTGCCGTCTTTTCAGAAACAACTCTACGGAGTTCTACCGGTTTGTTCCTTTCGACAACATCGCCATTAGAATTGCGCCATTCCTTCACAATCTGCGGGCGCATCAACGTTCCGCCATTCGCAATCGCCGCATACGCCATTACCATCTGGATTGGAGTCGTAGAAACAGCATGTCCAAAGCCCATCGTCTTTAAAGTTCTATCGTCACGAGTGAGTTCCGTCGGAGTCAAAAGTCTGCCGTTTTCTTCGCCCTCATAATTGTCAAAAGCTCTAGTGCCAATACCAAAAGCACGAGCCATTTTGAACAAACGTTCAGCGCCCACTTCATCGGCAATCTTTGCAAAAACAATGTTCGAAGACTGCACCATCGCTTCGCTCATGTCCATATCGCCATAAACGTGCGTATCGCAAATTTTTTCAATCTTCGGGTTCCATTGCCAGCAACGACCTTCGTTCACAAAAATCTTGTTCGGACTAACGGCATTATTTTCAAGAGCAGCCGCAGCTGTAATCACCTTGAACGTTGAACCTGGTTCATATGACATCGAAATAATTTCGTTCTTTGCCATGCGACCGATTCCCTGAATTTTGGAGTTCGGGTCAAATGTCGGGTAGCTCGCCATCGCCAAAATTTCGCCCGTGTACGGATCTACGACAACGGCACTAGCGCTCGTTGCCATAAATTCAGCAACACCATCCTTCAATGCCTTTTCGACAATTTCCTGCATGTTGCGGTCAATCGTCAAAACAAGATTCAAGCCAGACTTTGCTTCGACCACATTCTTCGAGCGGTAATAAACTTCACGACGGTGCACGTCCTGCACGCTCACGCGGAGCCCTTCGTCACCACGAAGGCTATCGTCGAAAATCTTTTCCATGCCCATGCTACCGCTGCCGTTATAGCCAACCTTGCCCACAATCTGCGATGCAAGTGATCCCTGCAAGAACAATCGACTGTAACCCAAATTGTCGCTCGTATCGCGCATGCTTTCGGCAAACACAATACCATTACGGTCCATAATCGAGCCGCGTTCTGCATACAAATTCTTCGTATGCGTCACCATGGACTTTGTGTTCACCTGGTAAAGATTGCGGTTCATCACCTGGATATCAAACGTCTGGAAAACCAAGACGACAATCGTGCAAAGCACAAGGCTCTTCAATATAAACAGGGGATCTGCGCCGTATTTATTCATTCGACTCCCCCGTTATCATGACTTTTACCGGAACCTCGTAAAGACCAAGGCCCGTCTCTTCTGCAAACTTTGCCAAATGGCTCATGGATGTAAGCTTGTTGATCTCGTAATCCCTCAAAAGGATTTCACGATTGAGCAAGCTCGCCTTTTCCCTTAACCCATAGAAAGTGCCATAAAGACGATTAATGCGGTTTTGCATGTACACCGGGAACATGCATGCCGCCGTAATCATGAGAACGAATAAGAATACGATTCTCATGACGCCGCCCCTGCCGGAACCTGCGGATAAATTCTGCTCTTCCTTAGTCATACTCTTTCATAAATCCTAAGCTTTGCAGAACGTGCCCGACTGTTCCTGTTGATTTCTTCGGCCGAGGGCAAAATCGGCTTACGATTCACTTTCTTTAAACGCTGGTGGTTGCCACCGCACATGCAAACCGGCAAGTTTTCCGGGCAAATGCACGCCTTTTCAAATTCAGCAGCTGTTTCCTTGACGCAACGGTCTTCAACAGAGTGGTAGCTCATCACGACCAAACGACCGCCCACCTTGAGGCAGTCTACCGCGGCGCGGATACTATCTTCAATCTGCTTGAGCTCGCCGTTCACTTCCATGCGAATGGCCTGGAACACGCGAGCCAAAAGGCTATTTGCATCACGGCGCTTGTCTGGGAACACAGCTTCGACAACAGCCTTGATATCGCTCGGGAGCACATCGCGGCTCGCAGCCGCAATTTCGGCAACTTTTTCTTTAATGCGAGAAGCAAGCTTGAACGCTCGATCCATATCGGCATTCTTGCGGAGCGCCGCTGCAAAATCATCTTCGCTTACCGTGCGGAGCCATTCCTGCGCAGATACATCTTCGCGACGGTCCATGCGAAGGTCGAGCGGATTATCGCCTACAAACGTAAAACCACGGCTAGAGTCATCCACCTGATGACTGCTGATGCCGAGATCGTAAAGGACGCCATCGAGTGTATTCGGCGCAATTTCATTTCCGAGTTCGCTAAACGGAACCGGATGGACAATAAACTTCGGAGCAACACCAGCAAGACGCTTCGTTGCAAACTGGACCGCTTCATCGTCGCGGTCAAATGCATGCAGCGTGCCTTCGGAATCAAGCTTTTGGGCAATAGCGTAAGAATGGCCGCCACCGCCAAGCGTGCAGTCCGAATAGGTGCCATTCGGCTTGATATTCAAGCCTTCAAGACATTCCTTGAGCATCACCGGATCGTGATAGAATTCTCTCCCTTGAACTCCAGCGACCGCGGCTTCCGAAATTTCATTTACATGTACTGACTTGCGGAGATTCTTATCTGCCATTATCCCCCTCCGTCAAGCCTTCACCATAGAACGCAGCGTCGAAAGCTTCGATTGCATCATTTGTCTGCAATCCATACTTTTCGTTGTAACGTTCAGGATTCCATAATTCGAGAGTCTTACCGCGGGCCTGGACATAAAGCACTTCGTCTTTAAGGCCGGCATACTCCAATAAAATCTTGGGGAGTAAAATGCGATTCTGGCCATCCATCTCCACGACTGTGGGGCTGAGGCCTCTCCGAACTAAATCGGCTTGACGGCGGTCGGACCTAGCATCCAAGTCCGCCATGAATTTCTCAAACTCAGATAGGACGAACAACCGGAGGGTGCGGTCCGGGCCACGAGTGACCACGAACTCATTCCCTTCGGACGCCGAAAGCTGACGACGGAATTCCCTAGGGAAGGAGGTCCTTCCCTTTCCATCAATCGCCGTTTGGGCTTGTCCTATGAAAGAAGTGAAATCCATATTTGACACATTTTACCACAACACTTATCACACGTGGTAAATATACCCACTTTCACCCACAGTGGCAACACAAAACAGAGGTCAAACTTAAAAAAAGCATACTTTCACCCTCTGATGAGAAAAATTTTACACAAAAATTTGCTCATATGAGCAATCTTTCAAAGCTAGTAAGATAATATTTACGTAAGAAATTTATTAGAAATGATAGTTAGTAGACAGTAGGAAGTAGGCGGTAGGAAGTAAACCGCAAACAAAACACGCTATTTTCTAAATTTTCTAGTAACTACTAACTATTAACTAGTAACTAAGTCTCCATGCTTCTCCGCACACCTGATTTTTATGATTCGTTCCACTGCATCGCTGGCAAATGCACCGACACTTGTTGCATCGGCTGGGAAATCGACATTGACGAAGCTAGCGCCAAACGCTACGCCAAAGTCAAAGGCGCATTCGGAGAAAAGCTCCGCGAAAACATCAAAGACAATCATTTCAAATTGAGTCCTGGCGACCGCTGCCCATTTTTAAGGCAAGACGGACTTTGCGACATGATTTGTCATCTTGGCGAAGACAGTCTCTGTGACATTTGCCGTGAGCACCCGCGATTTGTCGAAGTTTACGGCGACATCATGGAAAAAGGCATCGGGCTTTGTTGCGAAGAAGGCGTGCGGCTTCTGCTCGAATGCAAAAGCACAGCCTCCTCGCCCATTGCATTTGTCGAGCGCGAAATTGACGATGAACCAGACGACATTCCCGACGAAGCTCTCGAAGCCCGCGATGCCATATTTGAAGAACGCGAGCATTTATTCAAAATCCTTGCAGACCACAGCAAACCTCTTAACAAGCGTATAATCGAATTGTTAGACTTTGCCGTTGAAACAAGCGGGTTTGAAAATTTCGAACAAAGTTTTAACAATTATTCAGTAAAATCAACCGACAGCACAAGCAACGCCAAAATTTCGAACAACATCCTCCAGTCGTGGATCGACGTTTTAGGCAAAGGCGAAAGCTACGGACCGGCTTGGGACAGCGCTTACAAAGAGTTAGTACAAATTTTACATACCCCCGATAGTTCAATCGGTAACGTCGGACACTTCACCGATAGCGACGGCGAAAAAATCATCGCCTATCTACTATTCCGTTACTACGAAAAAAGTCTGTTCGACGGGAACAGCCTTACCAAAGTCGAGTTCGCCATTTACTTCTGGATTATGGTGAAGAAATTAGGCGCCATTTTAACCAAAATCGACGCTATAAAATTACTGAGCAAGCAAACTGAATACTCCGAAGAAATCATGGGCATTCTAGAGGAAGAATTCATGGAAAATCCGCTATTTTCGCCAGAGAATTTCAAGAGAATCTTGAGAGAATAGCGTCACCGCCCGAGAAACGTTATTTTTTACATTATTTTTGCCTTTTTTTGACGAAAATCACAATTAACCCCCTTATTTTTTGGTATTTTACAACTGTTTAAATAGGATTCCCAGGGATTAACCCAAAGTCTTTAGGAGTATGTGCATGTTTAGTCGTATTTTCACCTTGATCGCTTTCGCTGCAGCAATGACTTTTGCGCAGTTTGCACCAGAACCGCAAGTTGCCGACATCAAATTAATGATGGATTCCAAGACCGAACAACCCATGAAAATGGACTTTTCCAAGCACCTTTCGGGCATCAGCGATCCGGGTATCATGTTCAGCCATTTCGCTAACCGCCCGCTGCTCATCTACTATTTCAGCCCCAAGTGCCCGCACTGCCAAAAACACTTCCCCGAAATTCAGAACCTCATCAAGGAATATGAAGCCAAGGGACTTACGGGTATTGCCATCGGTCTGAACGGCGGCATCAAGAAGAACGACATCCGCATCTTCATCGACCAATACCATGCCGTCATTCCAGTATTCCAAGACACGGATAGCGAATTCGGCCCCACTTACGGCACCGGCTACATTCCAGTCGTCTACCTGGTGCAGAAGGACGGCACGTTCTACCGCTACGAGACGCTGAACGAAGCGAACATGAACCATTTGCGCGCGACGCTGAACAAAATTTTGAAGAAGCAATAATAAACTTGTCATTCCCCTAACGGGGCTTGACTGCTGCGGGTATCAAATGTGAGTTCACAAGCGACCTCTCGCTTGATACCCTTGCTTGTCATTCCCGCCCGCGAACGGGAATCTTCATTTTTTGCCCCGGCTCTTAGCTGGGGGCTTTTGTTTTGTCGGCGGGAGGCTGCAGCTATGATATCGGCGGGAGGTGACAACGCTTCGCGTTGTCACTCCGGCTTCGGCTCGAATATGCCGACAAGCGAGCTTGTCGGCGCATCACTCGCCTTGCTCTGTAGTCACAAAGCACTCCGTGCTTTGTAGCCTCTGCTACGGCTCGGCAATGCCCGAGCAAGCTCGGTCGCTGCTCTCGCCTTACGCAGAGGTCGAACCCACATATCCTCGTCGTGGGTTCCGTTGAAAATATAAAAGGTTCGCGCGCCAGTGGCGCACGAACCTTTTATACCGTCGGCGGGAGTCGAACCCACGACCCGTTGCTTAGAAGGCAACTGCTCTATCCAACTGAGCTACGACGGCATTTGTGAGCACACAATATAGTAAATTATTTGTTTTTTCGTCAATTTTCAATCGATTCTTCCCTATTCTCTCTAAAAAATTACGTAACTCCCATTGCCATTATCTGGAATTTTATCTACATTTATGCATGAATTTAAATATTTGCATAAACAAAGCACGACACAAAGTCGCACGGAGTTTTAATGAAGATTATCGACATCCTGAAGCAAGACAAGATGAGCCTCTCCTTCGAGGTGTTCCCGCCGAAAAAAGAAACAAGTTTTGAAAGCGTAAAAGCGGCTACGGAATCTATCGCAAAGCTCAACCCCGCATTTATGAGTGTCACCTATGGCGCAGGTGGCGGCGTGAGCCAGTACACGCTCGAAATTGCGAAGAACCTCAAGTACAATTTTGGCATTCCGATGCTCGCTCACCTGACTTGCATTTCAAGCACCAAGGAAACAATCCACCAGCGCATTGAAGACATGAAGGCCGCCGGCATCAAGAACGTAATGGCCCTCCGTGGCGACCTCACGCCGGAACTCATTGCAAACGGCCGTGGCGACTGCGACTACCACCACGCAGTAGAACTCATCCGCGAACTCAAGGCTAGCGATTCTGACTTTTGCATTGGCGCAGCCTGCTACCCCGAAAAGCACCCGGAAAGTGCAAATCAGGCTGACGACATCAAGCACCTCAAGGAAAAAGTCGATGCCGGCGCAGACTTTCTCACGACGCAGATGGTCTTTGACAACAACCTTTTCTTCAGTTTCCTTTACAAGCTCCGCGACGCAGGCGTGAACTGCCCGGTGCTCCCTGGCATCATGCCCATCACAAACGCAAACCAGGTAGAACGCGCCATCAAGCTTTCCGGCTCGTTCATGCCGCAGCGTTTCAAGTCGCTCGTGGATAAGTTCGGTAGCGATCCAGACGCCATGAAGCAGGCAGGCATCATCTACGCCAGCGACCAGATTATCGACCTCTACGCCAACGGCATCACGAACGTGCACGTTTATTCCATGAACAAGCCGGACGTTGCCGAGGGAATCCTCAAGAACGTCTCCGCCATCCTCGGCAAGAACTTCGCAGGGTAACCCTATCCCGTCATGTTGAGGGGAGAAGCCTCGAAACATCCAGTAATTTTTTTACGTCAAAAAAGACCTAGCTTATCGCTAGGTCTTTTTGAATGTTATCCATGAGACTGTCTGCTTTGACGAAGTACCTCTAATTTGGCTTGCATTTCAGCAATTTTTTCATCAGACATTCCCATTTCACGCAAAACGGTTTCAGTATCGTCTCGATTCCGAGCTAATTCAGCTTCTGCATTTTCGGTTTTTTGACGTTCTTCTTCAATCAGCTTTTGCGCCTTGGCTTGCTCTTCGGTGCGCGCATCGACAATCTCCTGACGGTAAACATCGCCGGCACTGACGAATCCGTACTTTTGTCCAATGCTCTTAAATGCCATGTTCAACTCCTTCAGAACGCCATTTCCTAAAAATAAGTATAACTTTCAGAATCAGCCGATTATTGCCTTTCCGCTAGAATTTGTTCCTTGG